>JAGQXA010000014.1 GCA_020436865.1 Saprospiraceae bacterium
ACTGCCGCCGGTCGAAACGCACCGGGTGGCCGCTTTCGTCAAGCACGAGATCAACGGCATCCGCAACGGCACGATCGAAGACAAGTTCGGCTGGCTGGTGCCGGTCAAAGCTACCGAGGCGATCGTGAATGCCTGATCCTGGACGGATCGGGTTCGGCTTTTCTTGACCCGTCAGCCCGATCTGTGTACTGACGATCGTCATTGTTTGTGGTCATTCCCTGGCGTAACTTGTTTGGTTGTGCACCAAAAAGCTACGCCATGAAGAATCTCGCCCTGTATTTCCTGTCTTTTCTCCTTTTCTCCCCAGGCCTGATCGCTCAAAAGGTAGCTATTCTCGACCAGGATCACTTGATGAGTACGCTACCGGAAGTGAAGGAAGCCGAGGCCAAGTGGGTTTCCTGGCAGCGATCCGCCGAGCAGGATTACCAGTCGAAAGTAGATCAGCTTCGCTACAGTTATGAACGGTATCAGCAACAGCTGGCTGCGGGGCAACTATCACCCAGGGACCAGGAAAAAATACTGATGCAACTTCAGGCGCAAGAGAACGAACTGCAGGTCTACCAGCGGGATGTCGCTCAAGAACTGGAAGCAAGAAGGGCCGAACTCTTTCAGGTCATTCACCAGAAAGTACAAAAAGCCGCGGAGGAAATTGCTGCCGAGCAGGGCTTTGAACTGGTGATCGAAAAAGCCAATGTTTGGGTAGTTGGGAGCAGTTCGCAAATTCCGGATATCACCTCCCAGGTCCACGACCGGGTAACTGGAGCGACCTCCCCTCCGTCTTTTTCAGCCATAGCGGTTATGCCCTGGGTGGCCCATTTTCTTCAACCAAAGATCACCATCACCGAGCGAGGCGGAATTCGCTACAATCATCCGGATGGTTCCTACGATGAGAGGGTGGGAGGCGTGATGTATTTGTATGATGCAAAAACCGGCCGCCGGGACACGATCGCAGGCTATGAAGCGATCCGTGCCGATGTCCCGAAACCGTTGGGCGGTTTTGTGAATTCTTCCCAACAGGATTGGCTAAACACTTTGGAAAAGTGGCTGACGGTCATTGCCGAAGACCAGTTTAACGAGATTCGCGAACTGGTTCAGAACAACCAATCTGCAATCGACAATTACCTAAGGAAAGAAAAGGCCATGTGCAAGACCATTTTCGAGATCGTGGACTATCGCCACAATAACATCTTGAAGATCAAGTATCTGCTCTCCCAATACGAAAACACGAAAGAATGAAACACCTATTCCTGATCCTGGTCACTCTTTCTTTTTCTTACGCAACGCGACTGGCGGCTCAGTCCGACAGTGCGTTTTTCAACCTGCTTGTGGATCGTTCGACCTCCAGTGTCGATAGCGCTTTGCGAATAGACAACATTCCCGAGCCGGATCCACTTGTGCTTGATTCCGCGGTTCGATCAGATTATCATACAGCGGTCCGGGCCTACTATCGATACCGGGCAGGTGGCTTCGAACATCGTAGCCAGGTATTCGCTTGGCAATTGCAATCTTCCAAGATCGTCTTCATCGCCGTTCTTCTCCTCTTGACGGTAGGTGTCGTCTTTTCGGGCATTCAGTTTCGCAAAGGGATGTTGGAGGCCAAACGCGATGGTGAGATGACCGACAATTCCTCCCGGTCGATGGATCTCAAAACGGAGTTGGAAGCTACCACCAGCGGCATTAAGGTCAGCTCACCGGTCTTGGGAGTGATCATTCTGCTGATCTCTCTCTTGTTCTTCTACTTGTATCTGATCTACATCTATCCGGTCGGCGATACGTTCTAGATTCAGATATTCTCCGAATACCCGTCGATCTGCTCCATGACCTCGGCTGTGAGCAGCGGTACGGTGTCGAGCGACTCCAGCGTTTCCTCCAGATGCGCCACCTTGGAGGCGCCCAGGATGACCGTGCTGACGTGCGGGTTCTTCAGGCACCAGGCGATGGCCAGCTTGGGAATACTGGTGCCCAACTGATCGGCCAGTTTCTTCAGCTTGCGCACGAATTCGAGGCGTTCGGGAGTCAGCCAACGCTCCTTGAGCCAGCTCAGTTCCGCCATGCCCAGGCGGGTCCCTTCCGGAAACTTTCCCAGGTACTTGCCCGTGAGCGCGCCGGAGGCGAGGGGCGACCAGATCGTCGTGCCCAGTCCGACGGTCGTATAGATCTGCCGGTATTCCTTTTCGACCCGCTGGCGGTGCCACATATTGTACTGCGGCTGTTCCATGACCGGCCCGATGAGGCGCCACTCGCGCGCCACCATATGAGCTTCCATGATCTCCTGGGCCGACCATTCGGAGGTGCCCCAGTAGAGGATCTTGCCTTGCTGGAGGAGGTGGTTCATGGCCCAGACGGTCTCTTCGATCGGCGTTTCCCGGTCGGGACGGTGGCAGAAATAGAGGTCGAGGTAATCGACCTTTAGTCGCTTCAGGGCCGCATGGCAGGCCTCGACGACGTGCTTGCGGCTCAGTCCGCGCTGATTGGGCATCTTACCGCCATCGCCGAAGTACACCTTGCTCGACAGGAGGTAGGAACTGCGTTCCCATTTCAACTCCTTAAGGATCTTGCCCATGACCTTTTCCGATTGGCCGTCGGCGTAGGTTTCCGCATTGTCGAAGAAGTTGACCCCCCGTTCGTAGGCGAGCGCCATGAGGTCTTTGGCCGTAGTATCGCCGATCTGTTTGCCGAAGGTGAGCCAGGAGCCTAAAGAGAGGGCGCTGACCTGCAGGCCCGATTTGCCGAGTCGTCGGTATTCCATGGGTCTTGGATGTTGGTTGTTGGGAACAAGATACTAAAATCCCACATCTCAAATCCCATATCCCATATCCCATATCCCCTAAAACACCTTCACCGCCAGGTCCAGATGAATGGTGATGGCGTCGTCGACCTTGATCAGGCCGAGCAGGGGTCGGGGAGGGGTGAGGCCAAAGCTCGACATGAGCAGTTCTTTGGAGCCTTGAAAGGAGAAGTCCTGACGGCCTTTCTGCAAGCCTTTGACGTTGATCCACTGTACCTGGCGTACGCCGGCGATGGTAATGGCCATCTGCACGTCCATCGGCACCCAATCGTCGCATTCGCCGAGGCGCAGACCGGTGGGTTGCTTGGCCTGTAGCAGCTCGATGGTGATGTAGGGAAACTCATCGGCCTTGAGGGTGCTGTACATGTCTTTGTTCATGGCCTTCTG
>JAGQXA010000793.1 GCA_020436865.1 Saprospiraceae bacterium
CCGAGGCCGACTCCCTCCTCGTTGCGGTAGGCCTCGGCCGTGTCGATATGCCGGTAACCGGCCTTGATAGCGGTATAAACGGCGTCGGCCACCTCGTCGTTTCCAATGAGGTAGGTGCCGAAGCCGACACTCGGGATCTCGACGCCTTCCGCAAGCTTATAGTGCGTTTGATTTAGCATGGTGCTGTCTTTTGGTTCGATACAAAGGTACGCGATGGGTCGCCAGGCGAGTTGCCTATCTCTCCACAAATCCTGCCTATTCCTCTTTTTGTGTAGATGAAAAGGCATTTCTATGCAATTAGAACTTACCTTTGTCTAAAAGGGATACCAGATGCCGGTCAGTGAACTCATACGACAAGTCGATCGCTATTTCGATCATAAATCTATGGATATCAATCAAATGGTTAGTCCGGTTGATGGGCTGCTATTGTTGCGCTACGTGAAACCCACCGAGCTCGAAGCCACTTTATATGAACCGGTTGTTTGCCTGATCCTACAGGGACGTAAAATGACGGCCCTGGGCGCCCATAGCCTTGAGTTTGGCGCCGGAGAGTCGCTGATCGTCAGTCATGACCTGCCGGTCGTTGCCCGGGTGACCGAGGCTAGTGAGTCGGAGCCATACCTGGCGATGATATTCCAACTTGACCTGGGAACGATTCGCAGCCTCTATGCCGAGATCGACGGCATCGATCCGGAGGAGGACCCTGTCTCCTCGCTGCAGGTCCACCCGACCGAAGAAGCGATCCTGGGCGCCTTGGCGCGCTACCTGGCGCTCGCGGAAACGCCACTGGAACGAAAGATCCTGGGCCCTGCTTACCAACGCGAGATCTCCTTCCGGTTGTTGATGGCGCCGCACGGAAGCATGTTGCGCCGGTTGTTGCGCCTGGACAGCCATGCCAGCAAGATCGCCCGGGCGATCGCCTGGATCCGTTTACATTATAAGGAATCCGTCGTCGTTCCTGAACTGGCGAAGCATGCCGGCATGAGCGTGTCCTCCTTTCACCAGCATTTTAAGGAGATCACGGGCTCGTCTCCGTTGCAATATCAGAAGACACTGCGTCTTCTAGAAGCCCAGCGTCTCCTGACGGTAGGCGAGCAAAGCGTAGCCGAGACTGCCTTGGAGGTGGGCTATGAAAGTCCTACCCAGTTCAGCCGCGAGTATGCCCGGATGTTTGGGGTGCCTCCGAGCCGGCAACGGGTGTTGTCGGCTATCTAACCTCCAACCCGAAAATGCGGATTATAGATCAACCCCACGATATTCCCCCAAGGGTCCTTGACGGTGGCGACCATCAACTCGCCGCCGACATTGGTGGGGGCTTCGTGCTCGGTGGCGCCTAAGCCCAATAATCGCCGATATTCCTCCTCGATCTTCTCGACGCCCCAATAGGAAAGGACGCTGTCGGCCTTGAAGGTGGTCGGTTCTTCCTCTGGCAGCAGACCGAGTTCATAGCCGCCGATGTCGAAGCCGACGTAGAAGGGCTCGTCGAAATAGGGATCGGTTTGGAAGGCCTTGGCGTACCAGGCCTTGGCGGCGTCGAGATCGCCGACTTTGTAGATGGTGGTGCGGAGTCCGAGCATGAAAGGAGATTTGAGATGTGGGATATGGGAGGTGGGATTCTCACCTCCCACTTCCCATATCTCATATCTTAAAATTTTCGGAATCGGGCCAGGCCGATGGCTTCCCCGAATTGCACCTTCAGGAAATAAGCCCCGGTGGGCAACTCCTGGAGGGAGATCGGTTGGCCGTGCCCCTGCTTCCAGGTGCGCACGATCCGGCCGTCGGCAGAAAAGAGGGCAAATTCGCTTTCCTGCCAGTCGGCGGGCAGATCGACCCACAGGGCATCCCGGGCAGGGTTGGGGTAGACGTTCAGTTCGAGGGCCGGCCGGCCGGCCTCGAAGGCGGAAACGACCTCCGGGAGGTCGTACACGTACACGGCGCCTCCACCTGTGGCGGCGTAGGCTCCGACTACGGCGACATTCCCCACGATGTCGGTTGCCCAGCCGAAATAATCGTTTTGGCCGGTGGTGTACTTTTCGACCTCGTTCCAGGTAGTACCGTCTCTCTTGAAGATGTAGGTAGCCCCGGTGTTAAAATTGATATCGTACAGCGTGCCGATGCAGGCATAATGTTCGGACAGGGAGATGCGGCCGCCGAAGTTGCGGCCGTCGCTGCCGTCGGAGGCCGTCAGTTTTTGTTCCAAGCTCCAGCTATCGCCGGTGCGTTTGTACACGTAGGCGGCGCCGGCGTCGTTGGCCACCTGGTCGTCGCGTAGCGAGCCGACGAGCAGGCGGTCTTTGCGGATGGAAGCGGTCACTCCGAAGCTGTTGTTATTGCCGTCGGGGGAGTCGAGGGTTTGCTGGTTGTTCCAGGCGTCGCCGTCGCGTTTGAATACGAACACTGTTTCCGCCTGATGCGCGCAGATGGCTGCATAGTCGCCGTCGAGCGAGAGGTAATGCCCGAAGAGACTGGAATTGGGAACGGTGACGGTGACTTTCGCCTTTTCCATCCAGGTACCGTTGTCGAGTTCGAAGAAGTAGGCGGCCCCTTTTCCGGAACTCTTACCCGACGCGCCTACCAGGATGGTGGTTTCATAAATGTCGACCGCGATGCCGAAATCGTCGCCGGCGGCGATGTCGGCACTCTGCAGAGCTTGCATCATCGTCCACTGCTGATTGCCCGTGCGGTGAAAGACGTAGGCCTTGCCCTGCCC
>JAGQXA010000794.1 GCA_020436865.1 Saprospiraceae bacterium
ACAATCCGCTCTACTATCATTTCCATGAGAACGAAGGCGATCCGGAGGTCAACTTCTACGAATACGGACTGCAAAACAGTCGCGGCTTTCGGGCTTTGAAGGTCTGGCTGGCGCTGCGGCAGGCCGGCCGTCAGGGCTATGTCGACATGATCCGGGAAGATTGCCGGCTGACGCAGATCCTTGCCGGGAAAGTCCGGCAACATCCGGAACTCGAATTCTTCACCTGTGAGATGAGCATCGCTACCTTCCGCTACATCCCGACCAACCTGCCGGGAACCGACAACAACGGAGAATACCTCAACAAGCTCAACACGGCTATTCTGGAACATCTGCGCAAGACGGGAGAGTTCTTCCTTTCGAACGCGGTGATCGGCGGACGCTTTCTGTTGCGGTCGTGTATCGTGAACTTCCGCACTTCCCTTCGGGAAATGGAGATCCTGCCCGACATCGTAGTCCGGGTCGGCCGCGAATTGGATCAAAAACTTCGTCCTGCATCATGAGCGCGGCTTTCACCCTGGTCGATCGTTTGCCGACGGTCGCGGAATTCCAGCAGCTGCGCGAGTCGGCGGGCTGGACGAGGGTCGCCGACGACGCGATAGCCCGGGCTCTGCACCAAACGCTCTTTGCCGTCTGCCTCGAGCAGGATGGCCAGCTGGTCGGATCCGGACGGATCGTCGGCGACGGAGCGATCTACTTTTACATCCAGGATGTGATCGTGCTGTTGCCCTTTCGGGGAACGGGCGGGGGAAAACTGATCATGTCGGCATTGATGGAATACCTCGACCGGCAAGTGACCGGCTACGCCTTTGTAGGGCTGATGGCGGCCAAAGGGGTCGCTTCGTACTACGAACAATTCGGCTTCCGGCCGCGACCGACCGACGGCCCGGGTATGTTCCTGACCCTGCCCCGGGAGTAGATTGGCCACATTGCGAAAACTAGTCGTAATTTTCCGATATGGAATCAAAGTTGACGATCGCGATCGTACAGGATTCTCCGGTGTTCAACGATCTCGGCGCTACGCTGGAGAAGGCCTCCCGGCTGGCGGCCGAGGCCGCTCGCGAAGGCGCGCAGTTGATCGTTTTCGGGGAAACCTGGTTCGCCGGATATCCGGCCTGGCTCGACGTCTGCCCGGAAGCCGCTCTGTGGGATCATCCGCCGACCAAAAAGGTCTTTGCCCAAATGTATCGAAACAGCGTAACGGTGCCCGGGCCGGCCTGCGAAACCCTGGGCGCCCTGGCAAAGCAACACAGACTCTATCTGATCGCCGGAGTGAATGAATCGGTCGTGCGCGGGCCGGGCAACGGCACGCTCTACAACTCCATCCTCTTCTTCGACCCGCAAGGGCAGTTGGTCAACCATCACCGCAAATTGATGCCGACCTTTACGGAACGTCTGGTCCACGGCCCGGGCGACGGCGCCGGGCTCAAAACCGTCGACACCCCATACGGCCCTATCGGCGGATTGATCTGCTGGGAACACTGGATGCCCTTGGCCCGACTGGCAATGCATGAAGCCGGCGAACACATCCACTTCGCGCTATGGCCGAAGGTGCACGAGTTATTGCAGGTCGCCAGTCGCTCCTATGCCTTCGAAGGGCGCTGCTTCGTCGTAGCCGTCGGTCAGATCCTGGCCGCCGCCGACCTGCCGGACGGCCTAGCGCTCCCTCCCGACCTGCGTGCGGATCCGTCGCAACTCGTGCTCAATGGCGGCAGCGCCGTCATCGGCCCGGACGGACGGTACCGGCTCGAGCCCCGGTACGATCTCCGCGGACTGATTTACCACACTTTCGACGATCTGGATTCCGTTCTCCAGGAACGCATGACCCTCGACGTGACCGGACATTATCAACGACCCGACCTCTTTACTTTTTCTGTAGACCGGCGACGCAGCGCGTCCGAACAATAATCGCCTTATGAGATCCTACATGAACCTATTCCTTTGCCTGGGCCTTCTAAGCGTTTTCCTGGTAGCCTGCGGAAAAGAAGAAGGCAACTCTTCCAAAGAAGAGGCCCTTACACTAGACACCCCTCCCGACAGCGTCACCCTCTTCGCACCCGGCCTGATCTCGACCGATCAAAATGTGCGCGATCTCGCACTCTCGCCGGATGGCCGGGAACTGTTTTACACGATCGTCAGCCCGTTCAATACCTTCAGCGCGATCGTTCGGCTGCACCAAACGGCGAACGGCTGGAGCCAACCGGAAATCGCTACCTTCTCCGGGCGCTACAGCGACCTGGAGCCTGCCTTTTCGCCCGATGGCGAACGCCTTTTCTTCGTCTCCAATCGCCCGCTTGCCGGGCAAACGGGGGTCAAGGACTTCGATATCTGGTATGTGGAAAGATCGCCCGACGGCTGGGGAGAACCGGTGAATGTGGGGGTGCCGGTCAATTCGGAGGCGAACGAATTCTATCCTTCCGTGGCGATCGGGGGAAACCTGTACTTCACGGCAGCCTACGAAAACTCCAAAGGGCTGGAAGACATCTACCTCA
>JAGQXA010000795.1 GCA_020436865.1 Saprospiraceae bacterium
CTGGCGGAAGTTGTACAATCAGTTCTACACCCGCAAATTTTCCCGCTTTAAGAAATATTGACAATGGTCGGCCGGGGCATTTTTTTTCTTGTAAATTTCAAATGAAGCAGATGGGGTTCTTATCTGCCCGATGGCAAAACCCGCAGTTCCCAATTCCTTAATGATAACATCAAATCAGCAATACCATCCCTTCTTCTTTTTTCTGTTCTGGGTATTGCCGGCCGCTGCCCTGGCTCAGTCGAACCTGCAGGTTTCCGATTTCAACGGCGATGGCCATCCCGACACCCTCCGATGGGAATATTCCGGCGGCTCCGGTTTTGGTGGCCGGCAGATCGAGTTGGCTCCCGGGAACGGCGACGAGCCGATCGTCCTTAATACCATTGGCAGTTTTGGTCAAATGCTGCGGTTGATCGAAATTCCCGGACGCCTGCAGGTTCCGAGCGCCCGGGGCTTTCGGGAGGCTATGGCCTCCGTGCTGGTAGCCGGAGAAGAAATGCGCGAACAGCCAGATCCCTCGCTGCGATGGCTGTTATCGGCCTTTCGGGGCGCGCCCCGGAGAGTTTCCGGCCGGCAGTTCATTTGGGTGCAGCCAAGCAGCTTACAGTGGGAACCCCTGCCAGTGATCTTGCCGGAAGCTTATGCCCTGCAATTGGAAGCGCCAGTATTTGCCGAGGTCGGCAGTCAGATGGCCAACCATCCGGTGGAAGGGAACGACGAGGCGTCCGGCTGGCTGATCTACTACGGCCACAATCATACGCTCGACCGCTTCGAGCCCCGCTTGGCAGACAAAGCCTTCGGCTTGCGCCTCCTGGCCACCAGGCACGGAGCATGGGTCGAAACCGGCGAGCGATACGCCTGGGTATTTGTGGCCGACGGACAATTGTTTCCCGCTGCGCAGAAGCTGCGATGGACCTCCCTGCACGAAGCCCGGTTGCTATCGGAAGAACTGGTCCTTCTACACACCTATGCGCCGATAGCCGGTGAGCACCGGATCTATGTGTTCGATCTGAACACGGCCAGGATCGGGCTATTGCTGATGGCCGATGGCCACTCGTATCCCTGTTCTATTCGGCAGCTCGACGGTCGCCTGCAGGTCGACGCAGGAGGCGCTTCCTTTTCCTGGACTTTGGCCGGGCTGCTTTCCGAACTTCGGGAATAAATGACCATTGTCATGCGCCGTTCGGGCAGAATTTCGTTTTTTTGCGCAAAATTTGGCCGACCTTGATGAGCAGCAGGAAGAAGATCCTTTTTATCGGTGGTTCGTTGAACCAAACCACCATGATGCATCAGATCGCACAAGCCCTCCCCGAGCACGACTGCTTTTTTTCCGGATTCTATGCCGACGGACTAGCTCGCTGGCTGGCTGGGCGCGGCATGCTCGACAAGACCATTCTCGGAGGAAAGCATCTGAAAGGCACCATAGAGTATTTTAGCGAAAACAAGCTGCCGGTCGACCATCGCGGCGAAGCGCACGATTACGACCTCGTGCTGATCGGTACCGATACGATCGTGCCGCGCAATATCCTGGGCAAGAAAGTGATCCTCGTACAGGAAGGCATGATGGTGCCGGAAGACTGGCGCTATCGCCTGGTGCGGCACTTCGGGTTGCCGCGTTATTTCGCCAATACCTCCACCACCGGCCTGTCGCACTGCTATGTGCGCTTCTGCGTGGCTTCTGAGGGCTTCCGGGAACTGTTTGCCGCCAAGGGGATCGACCCCGAAAAGATCGCCGTTACCGGCATCCCCAATTTTGATCACGCCGCGCAATACCTCGACAATGATTTTCCGCATCACAACTACGTGTTGGCCGCAACTTCGGCCTTGCGCGAGTCGTGGAACTACGAGAACCGCCTGGCCTATCTGAAGAAGGTCGTTCGCATCGCCGAAGGGCGTCCGATCATTTTCAAATTACATCCCAACGAACGGCTGGAACGGGCGACCCGTGAGATCGAGCGCATCGCGCCCGGCAATCTGATCTATTCGAGCGGGAACACCAACCACATGATCGCCAATTGCGATGCGCTGGTCACGAAGTTTTCGACCGTGCTGATGGTGGCCCTGGCCCTCGACAAGCCCGTTTACTCCGACCTGAGTCAGGAAGAACTAGTGAAACTCAAGCCGATCCAGAATGGCGGCACTTCGGCCTTGCGCATTGCCGACATCTGCCGGGAATACCTCTAAACGAACGAAGCGATGACCAACCATAACCATACGCGCAGCATAGACAGGCCCATCGTCGTTGTCGGGCTGGGGTCGATCGGGCGGCGTCACCTGCAGAACCTGTATGCCCTCGGACAGCGCCGCCTCATCGCGGTGACGAGAGGTACCTCCCCTTTGCCGGCCGACGAATTGCCCCCGCACCAAACAGAAGAAACGCTCGCCGCCGCCCTGAAGCACGACCCGATCGCCGTGCTGGTCTGCAACCCGACCGCCCTGCACCTTTCGACCGCCCTGGAAGCGGCCGCGGCCGGATGTCACCTGTTTCTGGAAAAGCCCGTTTCCCATCAACTGGGCGGGGTGGAACAACTGGTAGCGATCGCGGCCGAAAAGAACTTGTTGGTGCAGGTCGGCTTCCAGTTCCGTTTTCACCCGGTGCTGGGCGCGATCAAAGAACTGTTGGCCAAAGAGCGCCTGGGGCGACTGGTGTCTGTCCATGTGCACTGGGGCGAGTATCTGCCGGCCTGGCACCCCTGGGAAGATTACCGGAAAGGCTACAGCGCCCGCAGCGACCTGGGCGGCGGGGTGGTGCTTACCCTTTGTCATCCGTTCGATTATCTGCGATGGATGCTCGGCGAGATCGAAGGCGTGTATGCGTTGACCGGCCACCGCTCCGGACTGGAGCTCGACACGGAAGACACGGCTTCCGTCCTGCTCCGCTTTGCCTCCGGGCTGGCCGGAACCGTTTACCTCGACTATGTCGAACGGCCCCGGCAACACACGCTTACCCTCATCGGCGACCGGGGGAAGGTTCAATGGGACAACGACACGGCTACCGCCCTTTGGTACGATGCTGAGGAGCAAAGCGCCCATAAGATCGAGCCGCCCGTCGGCTTTGACCGCAACGACCTCTTCGTCGGCGAGATCGCTCATTTCATGGATAGCCTTTCGAGTGGATCACAGCCCTCCTGCCGGCTGGAAGACGGGCTCCGCTCCTTGCAGATCGTCGAGGCCGTAAAAGAATCGAATAAGCTGCGCCGGGAGGTCAACCCCGTGGAACTGGGGGGTGTTTAGGATACTGGATACTTCCGGGTTCTTTGACCGCGAGATATTCAGGAGAAAATGATCCTTTACAAAAGCACGCGTCATGAGTGAAAATAAGCGCATTGTCGGCATAGTGCCAGCCAGGGGCGGCTCGAAATCGATCCCGCGCAAGAACGTCAAGCTACTGGGGGGCATTCCGCTGATCGCCTACAGCATCGAGGCCGGTTTGCGCTCGAAGTACCTCGACCGGGTCATCGTGTCGACCGACGATCCGGAGATCGCCGCCGTGGCGCGCGAGTGGGGAGCGGAAGTGCCCTTTATGCGCCCGGCTGAACTGGCCGGCGATCTGGCGACCGATCTGCCCGTCTTCGAGCACGCCTTGCGTTGGCTGGAGGAGGAAGGCTACCGCTGCGATGCCGTTGTGCAATTGCGGCCCACCTCTCCTTTTCGCCCGCCGGCTTGCGTAGACGAGGCGGTGGAAGTACTTTTGTCGGGAAATGCCGATTCTGTGCGGGGTATTACACCCTCCGGTCAGAATCCGTACAAGATGTGGCGCATCGAAGATGGGATGATGCAGCCGCTGCTAGACTCGGAATTCGCCGAACCCTATAACATGCCGAGGCAGGAGTTGCCGGATACTTTCTGGCAAACGGGACATGTCGAGGTGATCCGCACGGCGACCATTCTGGAAATGGGCAGCATGACCGGACACCGGATAGCCCCCTATGTGCTGGATCCGGC
>JAGQXA010000149.1 GCA_020436865.1 Saprospiraceae bacterium
CGGATACTGGGTAGCCATATCTTGCAGGGAGGGGTCCTGGAAGATGACAAAGGGCGGAACTCCTTTCTCGCGGGAGACGGACTTCCGCAGGTCTTTGAGCAATTTGAACAGGGCGTCGTCGAGCACGACTCCTTTGGAGCCGGAGGGCTCGGGTTCGGATGCGATCACCTCGAAATTGTGGTTGATGGGGATCTGCATGGAACGCGGCTTCTGGATGAAGGCGATCCCCGCTTTGTTCAGCTTGAGCAGGCCGTAGGTTTCGATGTCTTTGTAAAGCAGGTCGTTGAGCAGGGCGTGGCGCAGCACCGAGTTCCAGAAATTCTCGTCGCGTTCGCGGCCCACGCCGAAGAGCGGCTTATCGTCGAAGCCGTAGTCTTTCATCTCCTTCGTTTCCTTGCCGACTATAAAATCGACGAGCGGCTGGATCTTGAAATTCTCATTGAGTTCGGCCACGGCTTGCAGGGCCTGCTGCATTTCCGTTTTCACCTCGATCTTCTCCTTGGGATAACGGCAGTTGTCGCACATATCGCTGCACTCTTTTTCGTCGAAATCTTCGCCGAAGTAGTGCAGCAGGAAGCGGCGGCGGCAGCCGGTGGTTTCGGAATAAGCCATGACCTCCTGCATCAGTTGGGCGCCCATTTCGCGCTCGGCGACCGGCTTGTCGCGCAGGAATTTCTCGAGCTTCAGGATATCCTTATAACTATAGTAGGCGATGCAGCTGCCGGCCAGCCCGTCGCGCCCGGCCCGGCCCGTTTCCTGGTAGTAGTTCTCGATGCTTTTGGGAATGTCGTAATGGATGACAAAACGCACGTCGGGCTTGTCGATCCCCATGCCGAAAGCGATGGTGGCTACGATGACGTCGATGTCTTCCATGAGGAAGGCATCCTGGGTATGGCTGCGGGTCTTGGCGTCGAGCCCGGCATGGTAGGGCGCCGCCTTGATGCCGTTGACGTTGAGCACCTGGGCGATCTCTTCGGTCGATTTGCGCGATTGCACGTAGATGATACCCGACTGGCTGGGCATCTTCTTGATCGTTTGGATGATGCTCTTCAGCACCTGATCCTTCTTCCCTTTCGGCCGCACCTCGTAGTAAAGATTTTCGCGGTTGAAGGAAGACACGAAGCGGTGGTCGTCGGACATGTTCAGGTTCTTCACGATATCCGACTGCACTTTCGGCGTGGCGGTGGCGGTCAGGGCCACGATGGGAATGTCCTTGCCGATCGAATCGATCATGGTGCGGATCCGGCGATATTCGGGGCGAAAGTCGTGTCCCCATTCCGAGATGCAATGCGCCTCGTCGACGGCCACGAAGGAGATGTCGACGTTCTGGAAAAATTCGATGTTCTCGTCTTTCGTGAGCGTTTCCGGGGCGATGTAGAGCAGCTTGGTCTTTCCTTCCAGAATATCCTGTTTAACGACCTTCATCTGCGCCCGCGTCAGCGACGAATTGAGGAAGTGGGCGACCTCGTCTTCGCGACTATACCCCCGGATGCTGTCGACCTGATTCTTCATCAGGGCGATGAGCGGGGAAATGATGAGGGCCGTCCCTTCGAGCATCAGGGCGGGCAGTTGGTAGCAAAGCGACTTACCTCCACCGGTCGGCATGATCACGAAGGTATCTTTGCCCGACAGAACGCTTTGGATGATCTCCTCCTGATTTCCCTTAAAGCTGTCGAATCCGAAGTACTTTTGCAGGGATTCGTGTAAGTGTTCGGTTGTCTCTATCATGGGAACCACTTAAAATATATGAACAGGTTCTACTGGCAATCGTCAATCGAATCCATGTTTCGTGTAATGCACTGAATGCCAGTTTTGTTTACGAGTGATCGTACTATTCTTTTGGCAGGGGGTCGGGGCGATGATCTTTGGCGGTGTCCATCCGGCCGGATGAACCGTTGGTTAAAACCGAAAACAATAGGGCGTATTGCTTAAATTTAGCTTTTTTTTTCAACTTATGGAATAAAATTTGGCAGAAGGTCAGCCGTTCTGCATTTCCCCGAACCACCTTCTGACGCCCTTTTTTCAAAAAGCCACCAAAAATAAGGAATTTGTGGATATTTCTGAAGAACTCGTACGGCAAACTGCCCTCCGAACGCTCGAAATCGAACGGGCGGCGTTGGAGGTTTTGCGCGATAGCGTCGACGAGCATTTTGTGGCTTGCATACTCGGCATCTATCGCTCGCCGGGCCGCGTGATCGTGACCGGCATCGGCAAAAGCGCCCTGATCGCCCAAAAGATCGTGGCCACCTTTAACTCGACGGGCACTCCCGCCGTGTTCATGCACGCCGCCGACGCCATCCACGGCGACCTGGGCATGATCCAACCGGAAGACGTCGTGCTCTGCCTTTCGAAAAGCGGCGAGACCCCGGAGATCAAAGTGCTGGTGCCCCTGCTACAGCGCCTGGGCAATCCGCTGATCGCCATGGTGGGCCGGCGCGACTCCTTCCTCGCCCAGCAGGCCCGCTACGCACTGCTGACCCCCATCGAACAGGAGGCCGACCCCAATAATCTGGCCCCCACCGCCAGCACCACCTCCCAGCTGGCCCTCGGCGACGCGATGGCCACCGCCCTGCTTGCCCTGCGAGGTTTTACCGCCGGCGACTTCGCGCAGTTCCATCCCGGCGGCATGCTCGGCAAACAACTCTACCTGCGCGTGAGCGACCTGTACCCGCAGAACGAACGCCCCGCTGTGCAACTGTCGGACGACCTGCCCCGCACCATCCTGGAAATGACGGCGAAACGCCTGGGCTGCACCGTCGTGCTCGACGACGAGCGCGTCGCCGGCATCGTGACCGACGGCGACCTGCGACGCATGCTGGAGAAGAAGCCCGATCTGACACAGCTACGGGCCGCCGACATCATGAGCCCCGCGCCAAAGACCATCCCGCCTGCCGCCATGGCCATGGAGGCCCTTTCCATCATGCAACGCCATAGCATCACCCAACTCGTGGTCGTCGACGGCCAGCGCTATCTCGGCATCATCCACCTGCACAACCTGATCCGCGAGGGCCTGGTGTGAACCCCTAGCGGTCGGAACGCTATTTAGCGATCGGAACGCTAATAGCGTTCCGATCGCTAAAAACGATATGCAATGCCCAGACATTTTGTTTACTGCCTGATAATCAGTGTATTAATCGCCTGTGAACCCACTACCCCGTCGGTCGTCACCCCGGCCGTCTATCACTGGCAGGCACGTTTGCAATTGCAGCCGGAGGAACGGAGCTACCTCGCCGCAGCCGGGATCGAAAAGCTGTATCTGCGCTTCTTCGACGTCGACTTCGACGAAGAGCGGCAGGAGGTCGTGCCCCTGAGCATACTGGAGGTAGCCGATAGTCTGGCGGGCATCCGCGAAGTGGTACCCACCGTTTTCATCACCAACCGCACCTTCCAGGCGCTTGACGAAACGGGAGTCGACACGCTGGGCGCCCGGATGCTCCGGCTGCTGACGAAGCTGGAACGCCAACTCCCCGAACAGATCGAGGTGCGCGAATGGCAGCTCGATTGCGACTGGACGGCCACTACGCGCCCGGCCTTCTTCCACCTGCTCGAGCGCTTGCGCGCTTTCCTTGCCGAACGGGGCGATCGCCTAAGCGCCACCATTCGCCTACACCAGTTGGCCTACCC
>JAGQXA010000796.1 GCA_020436865.1 Saprospiraceae bacterium
GAGCAGGTCGATGATCAGCGGGCGTACGTCGAACTGGTAGATGGGGATGAGGATCGACAGCATCGGCGGAAATGTTATCTTTGCCGGGAGAAGATTCCTTTCGAAAATTGGCTTTCAAAAAAAACTGAAAGTTTCGAAAGTTGTTATACCTTTAGCTTGATTTGGACAAAGCTATAAAAATTTGCAGATGGAAAGCGCCAGAATAGTCAAGGCCATTCTCGACGATCCAGGGCTCGACGCAGAGCTGCGCCGCATCGCCGGTCTGGTGTTCGAAGACCGGCGGATCACCGACGAGGAAGGCCTGTACCTGTACGAGCGGGGGCCACTGAGTTATCTGGGCGCCCTGGCCAACTACCAGCGCGAGCGGCGGCATGGCGACCAGACCTACTTCAACCGCAATTTTCACATCGAGCCGACCAACGTTTGCCTCTACACCTGTACCTTCTGCTCCTATTCCCGCCTCATCAAGAAGCGGGAGGAAGGTTGGGAGTACAGCATGGACGAGATCATGGACATCGTCAGGCAGTACGACGGTCAGGCGGTCACCGAGGTGCATATCGTCGGGGGGGTATTGCCTCAATACGACGTGCCGTTCTATGCCGAACTGTTCCGTCGCATCAAGGAGCATCGCCCCGAACTGCACATCAAGGCCCTGACGCCGGTGGAATACCACTACATTTTCAAGAAAGCCAAGATCGGCTATGCCGAAGGCATGAAGCTCATGCTCGAAGCCGGCCTCGATTCCATGCCCGGCGGGGGCGCCGAGATCTTCCATCCGGAGATCCGCGATCAGATCGCCGGCGGAAAGTGCAGCGGCGAGCAATGGTTGCAGATCCATGAAGAGTGGCACAAGTTGGGGCGCCGTTCGAACGCCACCATCCTGTACGGGCATCTGGAAGAATACCGCCATCGCATTCACCACATGAGCCTGTTGCGCGAACTTCAGGATCGCAGCGGGGGGTTCCAGACGTTCATCCCGCTCAAGTTTCGCAATAAGGACAATCAGCTTTCGCATTTGCCGGAGGTGAGCCTGATCGAAGACCTCCGCAACTATGCCGTCAGCCGCATCTACCTCGACAATTTCGATCACCTCAAGGCTTACTGGCCGATGATCGGCCGGAATGCCGCCCAGCTTTCGCTGGCATTCGGGGTCGACGACATCGACGGCACCATCGACGACACGACCAAGATCTACTCGATGGCCGGGTCGGAAGAACAGAACCCGGCGCTCAGCACTCGCGATCTGGTTCAGTTGATCCGTGCCGTCGGCCGCCGCCCGATCGAGCGCGATACCTTGTACGGGGTTGTGCAAGACTTTACCGAGGTCGAATTTGAAGAAGACCGGCAGTTCCGGGGCTATACCTCCTTGCCGGTCGTCAACAACTCATAGCACTTGGAAAAAGAGATCTTCATCTACCGCCACGGAGAAACCGAACTGAACCGGCAGGGAGTCGTCCAGGGCAGCGGAGTCGATGCACCGCTTAACCGCCGCGGGCACGAGCAGGCACAGGCCTTCTTCGAGCGATATGGTCGCGAACCCTTCGAAGCGGTGCTGACCTCCACCTTGCTGCGTACCCACCAGACCGTTCGGCCTTTTCTCGATCAGGGTATTCCCTGGGAACAGTTTCCCGAGATCAATGAAATATGCTGGGGAGCGCACGAAGGGAAGAAAAGCACGCCGCCCCTCCTGGCCGCCTACCGGCAGACCGTGGCCGAATGGCAAGCGGGGAATCTGGACGCGCGCCTCGATCAAGGGGAAAGCGCGGCGGAAATGGCGGTCCGCCTGGAGCGCTTCATCGCCCACCTCGTCGAACGGCCGGAAAAGAAATTGCTTGTTTGTTCGCACGGCCGGGCGATGCGCTGCCTGATATGTTTACTTAAGGGTCAACCCCTGCAGGAAATGGAATCGTACCACCACGCCAATACGGGGCTCTATTTGGTGCGCTACCATCAGCGGGAATTCGAGTTCGTCCGGGAAAACGATACCGAACACTTAGTAGTAGAAAGATGAAAGATAAGAGATGAAAGATAAGAGATGAAAGA
>JAGQXA010000150.1 GCA_020436865.1 Saprospiraceae bacterium
GCCCGGCTGCGGATCACCTCGTTGGCGAGTAGAAAACTCCCCTCCGGAAGCAGGGAGGCCAGCAGCGTGCTCTTGCCGCCCGGCGCCGCGCACAGGTCGAGCGCCCGGATCGGCCGGTCGGTTCCCATCCATTGCCGCACCGCCTCGCAGAGGAACATCGAGGAGGCTTCCTGTACATAGTAGGCGCCTGCATGCAGGAGTGGATCGAGGGTAAAAACCGGTCGCGCGCTCAAATAGCGACCCTGCTCGCACCAGGGTACCGGCATTTCGAGTGCCAGGTCGAGCGCACCCGGCTTCAACGGATTGAGGCGGATGCTGGTCGGGGCGGGCTCTTTCAGCGCTGCCTGGAAGGCGGCCCACTCGTCGCCGAGCTGGGCTTGCAGGTTGTGGGAGAAGGCGGCGGGCAGATGCATGGGGGAGATGAAAGATGAAAGTAGAAAGATGAAAGATTGCTAAACTACAACGTTTTCAAATACTCGATCACGGCCCGGCGCTCTTCCCGGCTCAGTTCGTCGCCAAAATAGTGGCCCTGGTTGCCGTAGCCGGGTAGGGTGGTGTCGTACACCTGTTGTCCCTTTCCCTTGGCCGGAACGCCATATTGCCAGCCCAGGCGTTCGTAATCATACGAATGGCTGCCGGGGCGGCGCTGCCAATAGGTCGGCCGCTGCGAGCTGTCGAGTAGCGATTCGAGGTCGGGCACCGAGCCGTTGTGCAGGTAGGGCGCCGTGGCCCAGATGCCGTCGAGCGGAGGGGCCATGTAGCCGTCGGATGGATAAAGCCGGCTTTGCGGGGCGGAGCGGGCGAACCAGCTGCGATTATACCAGTCGGCCAGGCCCGAAGCGCTGCTGAAATAGCGGGCGTAGTACGGGTCGGTCTTGACCACCTCCAGCGAGACCAATTTGCCGGGATAGTGCTCGTCTTCGCCGTAGCTGCCGTGGCATTTGCTGCAGTGTTCTTCGAACAGTTCCTGGCCGGTAGCGGCCATCGCCGGGTCGATCTGTTGCGGATAGGCCGGCGGCTGCAGGCTGGCGGCCCAGGCAATCACGTCGTGGAAGCGCTCGTGCACCAGCCGGGCCTGGGTACTGTCGGGGATGCCGAGCACCGCCGCCTGCATCAATAGCTTGGTGAAGGCGCCGCGGCCCATGCCGTTATAGTACAAGGCCGGTTTTTTATCGAGGTTCCATAGGGGCGGCACATCCGAGGCCAGGGTGTATTTCATGCTCCGGAAGTGGGCGTCTTTCCGGTAGGTCAGGTCTACGGGATCGCGAAAATTGGCGCAGGCTTCCTCCAGGCGAAAAGCGGGGTTGACGCCCGGGTTGTCGGTCTGCACCTTGGGCGCCATGGCCTTGTAGTAGTGGCCGAAGTCGTTGAAGGCTGCTCGTTCGGGTTTTTTCTTGCCGTATTTCAACTTGACGAAGAAGTTCATCATCCTGGCCTGGAAGGTCATCTTGTCCTGAAAATCACTACGGCTGTTGCCCAATCCCAGGACGATCTCTCCGTTCAACTCACCGGCATGGCAGGTAAAGCAATTGCCGCTGACCACTTCCACGCCGTTCGGCGCGGAGAAAGCATTGAACGTGTAGGGTAGGCGGCGGTTGTTGCCCTCGCGGGCGAGCACGGTATCCTGAAAATCCCCGAGTTTTTTTTCCAGGAATTCGAAAGGGATGCCCGAGCCGATGTAGTCGCCGTAGATCAGGTACTCCAGTCCGCGTTGCGGGTCGCCGCTCAGGTCTTGTGGCTTGGCCTGCAGCGGCCGTACTTTCCAGTCGTTGTCAGCCTCGGGCTCGGGCAGTCCGCGGTATTGATTGCAGGCCACTACGGCCGTCAGCAGCAGGAAGATCGTACCGGTTCGCATCATCAGGAGCAGGTTTGTGTAATTAATGCTGAACGGCCAGGGTGCTTGTCGACTGCCGGCCTTCCCATTGCAGGCTCAGGTAGTAGAGGCCGTTCGGCCATTCGAGATGGTCGATGGCTACGGATTGTGGCCCGGCTGCCAACCGGCCGAGCGGCCTTTGGTCGACGGTTTGGCCGAGCACATCGCGCACGATCAGGCTAACTTCCGCAGCCTGGGGCAAGGTGAAGTCCAGGTGTACGCTCGTTTGTGCCGGATTGGGCCGGGCGCGCAATTCCGGCAGCCGGCCGGCGGGGCGATCGCCGGCCTTGGTAAGCTGCACCGACCAGCCGAGGTCTTGCAGCATGCCCAGCACGATGGGGCCGGGCTCGTGCTCGACTTCACCGAGGTCAGAAAAGGGCGTCATCAGGCCATTGCCGCTGGCGGTGGAAAAGCTGCTCTCGTTGAGGTGGGTGATGCTGCTGCCGAAGCTGAAGCTGCCCGGCGCATGGATGCGGGGGCGTCCGCCATTGTTGGCCTGGGAGCCAAGCGGGCCGTTAAAATACACGGCATTTCCGGTGAAGGCGCCGAAGAGTTCGCCCGAAGGGTTGGCGAAAAGAAGCGGGTCGGTGAGCAGGTCGCCATCGGAGG
The DNA here is from genome assembly GCA_020436865.1 of Saprospiraceae bacterium. GTDB lineage: Bacteria > Bacteroidota > Bacteroidia > Chitinophagales > Saprospiraceae > JAGQXA01. The sequence goes on from JAGQXA010000150.1 coordinate 2,483, forward strand.
TTTCCAGAAAACGATCGTAAGCGCCGGGCAATCCGCCCAGTTCCGGAAAGGGGAAACTGGTGGTGAAGGGCGCAAACATGCCTTCCTCGATAGCGCCGAAGGAGCCGATGAAGTTCTCCGCGTTCGCGAGCGAAGCGATGCCGAGGCCATGCCCCATTTCATGCAGGAAGGTCGACACGAAATCGAACTGGTTATTGGCCGGGTTGCCGTCGATGCCCAGGTACCAACTGTGGCTGGTGTTGATGATAATATCCATGTCGGCCTCGCCCGGATTGAGCTCTTCGCCGGCCAGGGCGTTTGCCAGGCAGGAAGGGTACCAGGTGCCGGCCTGCGGGGCTCCGGGGAAATCCTTGCGGCCGTTGGGTACGGTCAGCCCCAGGAACTGGTTAATGCCGAGCGGAAAGAAGACGACATTGACCTTGACCGGCACATCCGACAAGAGGTAATCGCTCCATACGTCGGCTGCGAACTGCATGGCTGCGTCGAGTTCCGGAGAGCTGCCGGGAGCGGTGATGTCGAAGGTGGCGTTCTGGGCGGTGCTCAGGTGAAGCTGTCCGGTAAGCAGGCAAAGCAAAAGCAGCAGGCGCATGGTCGATGGGTTTGGTAACTGATCTTCAATAATAGCGAAAAACCGGCAAATGCGTGCGCCTCATCCCCAGCGGTGCAACGGCCCGCCGGAGGCGAACAGGCGATCTACCCGCTCGGCCACCTTCCGGTCGGTTACGAGCGGTGGGGCGTGATGGGGTTTGGTACGCGCATCGAGCAGTAGCGGACCGGTACAACCCCAATGCTTGTGTTCGACGAAGCTGTCGATCCCATGCAGGTCGTGCGACGGATTGGCCCGGGTGAAGGCAGCCCAGAGGAAATTCTGGAAATCGGCGGCCAGGAAGCCGCTGTCGTCGGTCAGCACGATGAGGGGAATGTGCGTCCAATCGTAGGGCAACACCGCCCGGGCAAAACGGTGGCAGTCGTCGTAGCTCTCTTCGC
>JAGQXA010000797.1 GCA_020436865.1 Saprospiraceae bacterium
ACCCGGCCCTGTACCTCTTCAACGGGCTCGGTACTAAAGGGGCGTCGCTCGGACCCTTCTTCGCGCGTCAAATGGCCGACTACCTGCTCGGCCGGCGCCCGGTCGATCGCGAGGTCGACATCCGTCGGTTTGACTAGCGATCGGAAGGCTATATAGCGGTCGGAACGCTTTAAGCGTTCCGACCGCTATATAGCCTTCCGATCGCACCGGCATTAGCGCTCTCACACACGTTTTTCCGTTAATGGAACGTTAAAGAGGCAGGGATACCAACCACTTTCGCTCCGACCCGCATCCTGTACGGTGGTGAATATTTTTGTATATTGTTAACACCCCCTCGCGGAACGGGCGTAGTTCCCAAGAACCTCCAGAACCTAATTGCCTTTTTATGAAAAAACTGCCAGTGCTTGCCCTCCTCCTCCTGTTGTCCCTTTCCTTTTTCTACAGCTTTCAAAATTCATCCCAACCGCCCACGATGCTCGAATTCAACCAGGACGATTACGCGTCCGAATGGAAAACCATCGATTCGCTCGAACAGGCCGGACTGCCCCGTTCGGCCCTGGAAAAGGTAGAGGCCCTCTACCAAAAGGCCACCTCCGACCATAACCCTTCCCAGATCATCAAAACCCTGCTGTACCGCAGTAAATACCAAAGTCAGTTGGAGGAAGAAGGCCTCGTCTACGCCATCCGCCAGTTGGAAGGCGACCTTCCGGTCCTCGATTTTCCGGCCCGTCCCATCCTCCAGTCGATCCTGGCCGGCCTCTACGAGCGCTACCTCGAAGAGAACTACTGGCGGATCGGCGATCGTACGGCTACGGTCGGTTTCGACAACGACGACCCGACCACCTGGCCGGTCGACCGCTTCCTGGCGCGCTCCGCTCAATTGTTCAAGGCCTCTCTCGACTATCCTGGCTTGAAAGAGGTGTCGCTGACCGGATTCACCGCCATTACCACGACGAAGGAGGCGCCGATGAAACTGCGCCCGACCCTCTACGACTTCCTGGCGCATCGGGCGATCGACTATTTCATGAACGAACGCAGCTATCTGCCCGATCCGGCCAACCGGTTTTACCTGGAACAGCCGGAAGCCTTTGCGCCGGTTAAGGAGTTCGTGCAGGCGTCGTTCCCGACCACCGATACCGCTTCCGCGAAATATCGCACGCTCCTGCTGTTCCAGGACCTCCTCCGTTTCCGCCTGAGCGCAAAGGACGCCGACGCCCTGCTGGATGCCGACCTCAAACGCCTGCAATTCGCCTACCAGAATAGCGTGGCCGGAAACAAGGAGGAAGCTTACCTGGACGCCCTCAACGCTCTGCGCCGCGATTTTGCCGACCGGCCCATGATGACCCAGGTGCTCTATCAGATGGCGCAGTATTACCTCGAAAAGGGTCAAAGCGAAGCGGGACCGCACGAATTTTGGATCAAGTCGCACGAGTTGTGCGAAGAAGCCCTTCGCCTTTACCCCGAATCGCTCGGCGCCGCCAATTGCCGGTCTATCAAACAAAGCCTGGAATCGCGCGAACTGGCCGTCGAGATCGAACAGGTCAACCTGCCGAACAAACCCATCCTGGCCGTGCTGAACTACCGCAACCAACCCGAGGTGTATTTCAAGCTGCTGCGGATGAACGAACAGCGCAAGGAAGAATTTCAGGAACTCCGGTACAAGGATCATCAGCAGGCGCTGACCTACCTGAATGGCATCAAGCCGCTGCGAACGTGGAAAACGGTACCGCCGCAAGTCGGCGATTTTCGTTCGCACTCGGTCGAGATCGGCCTCGACGCGCTGCCTTTTGGAATGTATGCGGTGGTTGTTTCCGATCATTCGTCCTACGGCGAAGCCGGCAATTCGGGCTATCTGTTCTTCCATGTGTCTGAACTGGGACAGTGGTACCGGCCGCAGGCCGACGCGCAGCAGGAGTTTGCCGTGTTCGACCGCGGCACCGGACAACCTCTGGCAGGGGTGACCGGCGAGGTGTTCGTGCAGACCTATAACTCGGTCTTCCGCCGCTACAACTGGAAAAAAGACGGCGTGCACAAGAGCGACGAACGCGGATTCCTCCGCTTCCAGTTGCGCGAAAAGGAACGGCAGTTCAAATTGCTGCTCGTCAATGGAGCCGACAGCCTCGATCTCGATCAGAGCTACAGCAACTACTACCGGCAGTCGACCCCTCGCAGTACGCGCATCACCCACTTCTTCCTCGACCGGGCCATCTACCGGCCGGGGCAGACCGTCTACTTCAAGGGCATCGTACTGGAGAAAGACCCGAAGGGGATGCCCCGCATCCTGCCCGACCAGAAGGTGACCGTGACCTTCAAAGACGTCAACTACCAGGAAGTGGCCAAACAGACCCTGACCACCAACCGCTACGGCACGATCGCCGGTACGTTTACGGCGCCCTCTTCCGGACTGCTCGGGCAAATGCACCTGGTTTCCGATCAGGGGAATCAGCAGAAGTACTTCCGGGTCGAGGAATACAAGCGACCCCGCTTCGAAGTGACCTTCGAGCCCGTACAAGGCAGTTATCGCCTGGGCGAAGAGGTGACTGTGACCGGCGCGGCCAAAGGCTATGCCGGCGACAACATCGACGGCGCCAAGGTACAATATCGCATCGTGCGCGAAGCGCGCTTTCCCTGGCTGCCGTGGTGGTACTGGCGACGGTATCCGTATCCCAGCTCGCCCTCCATGGAGATCGCTCGCGGCGTGCTGGAAACAGATGCCAACGGCGGCTTTTCAGTGACCTTTACCGCGCATCCCGATCGCTCGGTTTCGAAAGACCTGCTGCCGGAATTCAACTATACGGTCTTTGCCGATATTACCGATGTGACCGGCGAAACGCACAGCGATCAAACGAGCCTGTCGGCCGGCTATGTGGCCCTGCGGGCAGAGCTGAAAGTACCGTCTGAACTGGAAGTGGGACAATTCAACTCGATCGAGATCGCGACCACCAACCTGAACGGGCAATTCGAACCCGCTAGTGGTCAACTGGTCCTCGAACAGCTCAAGTCCCCCGAGCGACCTTTCCTGAACCGCTTCTGGGAACTGCCCGATCAGCACTTGCTGAGCAAGGAGGAGTTCGACAAGGCATTCCCCCACCTGGCCTATGCCGACGAAGATCAGCAAGATAATTGGCCGGTAGCCCGCAAGGTACAAGCGCTCGAATTCAACACCGCAGAAGCTACGGTGCTGCAGTTGGACCGGGTCAAACTGCAGCCTGGCGCCTATCGCCTGACCCTGGAAACGAAAGACAAGTTCGGTACCGCCGTCAGTAAGCGGCAGCATATCGTGCTGTACGATCCCGACGGCGCCACGCCTCCCACGAATGAGCTGGTGTGGACTCACTGGCCGCAGGGGCCGTTCGAGCCCGGGCAGGCCGCGCGGATCCAGCTTGCTGCCCATCACAAAGATCAGGTGGTATTGTTCGAGGTCGAACGCGACCAGCAGATCATCCGCAGCGATTGGATGTCGTTGCGCAAGGTCCGCCAGATCGCCCACTCCTTCGAAGAGGCCGATCGCGGCAATGTCCACTTTTACCTGTCCTATGCAGCCCTGAACCGCAGTTTCCTCGAGGCCAATACCATGCAGGTGCCCTGGACGAACAAGGAGCTAAGCATCGAGTACGGCACCTTCCGCGATAAATTGCAACCCGGACAGGAAGAAGAGTGGGTTCTCAAGATCAAGGGCCCCAAGGGCGACCAGGTAGCCGCCGAAATGGTGGCCGGCATGTACGATGCCTCGCTCGATCAGTTTGCTGCCAATTCGTGGCACTTTTCAGTATTTCCGACCGATCACTACCAGCGCCGGAAAATGCAGGCGATCGGCTATCAGGCCGTCAACTGGCAACCGCTGAGTTGGAAGCGCGAACAGTGGGCGCCCCTCGTTCCGCAGGAGTATCCGGAGTTGAACTGGTTCGGCCTGAATTACTACGGAGGCGGTTACGCCTTCTACGCGAACACCAAGGGCCTGACCCTCACAGCGGCCGCCGCCGATGCCGAAGCGGCTCCGGGTGAGCGCATGGCAAAGGCTCCGATGAGAGAAGAGGCTGCGGCGGCGCCTCCCGCTCCGCCGCCCCCTCCGGCTCCCGACTCTTCGGAGGCCGAGCCCG
>JAGQXA010000151.1 GCA_020436865.1 Saprospiraceae bacterium
ATAACTTGACAAGAGTTATTTCCAGAAGTAAGAAGAGTCAATTCATTACTTTGAAAGGAAGGAATATTATTGGATGGTACTATTTGCCAGGACTCTCCCCCATCTTGAGTTGTTGCCATTGACCCACCGTTTATAATAACCCCTTCTTGTTCATTGAAAAATCTGATCCATATGGTTCCTGCATAACCATTGAATTTCGTGATCCAGGTTTCTCCTCCATCTTCTGTTTTTAAGACCCCTCTACCACTCCCGCTGCCATAATCATGGGTTGTAAGAAATGCTGTGCTTGAATCAATGGCTTCAATATCAAGACTAATTCTTCCTTCTGCTTCTTCAATATCAAAGCTTTCCCAAGTCAATCCTCCATCAACAGTTTTTAGAACCTTAGTGATATGATTTAATGGAATTGGGCCTGTTGCCGCATCTTGGTCAAATGCAACAGCCCAAACTATGTTTTCATCAACAACAGAAATATCAAATACTCCATAGTTAGCAGGCAAAATCCCAATTGCTTGTTCTTCCCAACTTTGGGCATTCAAGTATTGGTATGAAAAAAAAGAAAATGCAAGAGTTAAAAAGGTGATTGATTTTTTCATCTTTCTATTTTTTTTGATAAAGGACTTTTTTAGTTTTCTGCTAATGACAGAGAACTCTACGCCAAAGCGCAAAGGGCACTTTATATCTCATTAGTTGGCAGGGTGACAGGGTGACAGCAGAGGAATAGGCTGATAAATGGTGAGACTCGGAACACCGTACCGGTGCCCGCAAGGAAGCATAGAAAAAACCTTAATCTTATACAATGATTTTTGTCACCTCGGGAGGGCTAGATACCTACCTTTCCCAAATAGGTTCCAGTGGAAAGGCCTTTCCGCCCAACAATTTCACTCCACCATGGTCGGCGTAGACCTTTACCTGGTCAAAATTTTCACTGGGAAAGAAAATATCCGTCAAGACAGTAGCCCCGTCATCGGCAAACAACTCTGCCGAGGCCACATCGAGAAACAGATGCAACTTAACGGTCGACCCCACGGCGATGCGCGGAGCGGTATGTACCTGGCCGGCAAATTTTTCTGAAAAGGAAACGGCTCCGGCTTGGGTGCGATCGCTGTAATATTGCCCGGTCGCGGCCTGATAGCCTATGCGATAGCGTTCTCCTAGGGCATTAGAAAGCTCAAGTCCGAAGTCGGCCGACCCTTCTTCCGTGAGTTCGAATTCTAGGATCAACTCCATCAGGACCGCTGAAGACCCAAGAGCTGCTGTGATGTTCAATGTGTCTAGAACATCCTGGGCATTCAGCTCGCGTTCAGCGACGCGTAACCCCTGCAGTTCATGCACCGGCTGGGAAAAGATCCGGTACCCGTTTTCGGTCTGTCGCAAGGTCAAGGTGCGCGGCAAGGTCATGGCGCTACGCCAGGTGGCGGTCGGCACTACCTGGGCGTAATCCCAATTGCTCATCCAGCCGATGAAGAGGCGACGGCCGTCTTCCGGAGGGATGTCCGACCAGGTAACGCCGGCATAGTTGTCGCGGCCGTAGTCGAGCCAAACGCCCTTTTCATCCTGCACATCCCGGGCGAAGGAGTCCTCCAGCCGGAAATCCTTCCCGTCGAAATCGCCCACAAAATATTGCGTGCCCGAGCCTCCGTTGGGCGAGCCCGGGTTGATACTGAGCAGCAGTACCCACTTCGTTTCGTCGGCGCCCTCCACCCGCAAGGGAAACAGGTCGGGGCACTCCCAGACGCCGGCGTGCACGCCCCATTCCTTTCCGAAATCGCTCAGATGCTCCCAACTCTTCAGGTCGTCGGAGGCCCAGAATTTCACATGATCGTAGGCGGCAAAGACCATGATCCACCGTTGCATGCCTTCGTGCCAAATGACCTTCGGATCGCGAAAATCGCGGATCGCTTCGGTGTTCGGCACGACCGGATTGCCGGAGTACTTCGTCCAGCTGCGCCCTTTGTCGTTGCTGTAGGCGATGCCTTGATATTGAAAATCGTTTCGGCCGGCCTTTTCTCCGACGGGGTCGTGGTAGGTGAAGATCGCGACGAGCGGCGGTCGACCGTCGACGCCCAGCCCGGAGGTGTTTTTCCAGTCGACTACCGCGCTACCGGAAAAGATGTAACCCAGCGAATCGGGATACAGGGCAATGGGCAGGTGTTCCCAGTGTACCAGATCCGTGCTGAGCGCATGCCCCCAATGCATAGGCCCCCATACCGTGCTATCGGGGTAGTATTGGTAAAAGAGATGATACTCGCCTTCATAGTAGAACATCCCATTCGGATCGTTCATCCAATGGGCCGCCGGCGAGAAGTGAAACTGAGGCCGGTGAGGCTCCTGGTAATGAGCCGTTTCAGACGGCGGGTGGTCGGCGGAAGAACAGGACAAACAACCGAGCAACAAGCTTGCCAGCCCTGGCAGTATGCATTTGAGGTACATAGACGGGGTCGTTATGGTGGTTGATTCAGGACTATTGCACTCCGGCCAACTGCTTCTCCAGGTCTTCAAGCGACACCTGTTTGGTTTCGGGCATCATCCGCCAGACGAACAGGAGTTGCAGTACCATCATGAAGGCAAAGAAGGCAAACACGGGGGCAGCGCCAATGCTCTTGAACAAAGTGGGCACCATAGAGGGGATGACCGCCGCCAACACCCAGTGCACCGAACTGCCGAAGGCCTGCCCTTTGGCGCGCAGGTGGTTGGGAAATATTTCCGAGATAAAGACCCAGATCACGGTTCCCTGCCCGATGGCGTGCGAGGCGATGAACAAAAACAGGAAGATGGGCACAGCCATCCCCTTGACGCCTAGCACAAAAGTGATCGCCACGGCGGAGAGGGAGAGAATGTACCCAACCGAGCCCACGTACATCAACTGTCGCCGCCCGAAGCGATCGATCAGCGCCAGGCCCACCAGGGTGAACACCAGATTGGTGACGCCAATCCCGACGCTGCTCAACAGGGCCGATCTCGCCTCCAATCCGGCGATCTCGAAGATGCGCGGGGCGTAGTACAGGAAAGCGTTGATTCCGGAGAACTGGTTGAAGAATGCCACCAGAAAGGCCAGCATCAAAGGGAAGCGGTATTTAGAGTTAAAGATCGTTTCGCCTTTGTCGGCCAATTCGTGATCGAGCAAAATTCGCTTCATGACGGCCTCGACATCGGCTTCCGGGTCGATCACCCGCAAGGTCTTGGCTGCGGCTTCGCGATCGCTTCTTTGCACCAGCAACCAGCGCGGACTTTTCGGTACGGTAAATACCATCAGGGTGTACACGAAAGCCGGGAAGGCCTCCACCCCGATCATCCAGCGCCAGGCATTTTCACCGATATCGCTGAGGAGGTAGTTGGAGAGGAAGGCGATGAGGATACCGAACACGATATTGAACTGGTAGAGGGCCACGAGCTTGCCGCGGTCGTTGGCCGGCGCGATCTCCGAAACGTAAGCCGGTGCAGCTACCGTACTGGCCCCTACTCCAAGTCCGCCCAGGAAGCGGAAGAATGCGAACACCCAGGGATCGCCGGCCAGGGCCGATCCTACGGCCGAGACGAAATAAAAAACGCCGATCCAGATCAGTGTTTTCTTCCGCCCCAGTCGATCGGTCGGAATGCCGCCGAATAAGGCGCCGATCACCGTACCCCAAAGCGCAGAGGCCATCACGACGAATCCGTGAAAAACTTCTCCCTTGGGCCAGAGCGACTGCAAGGAGAGGTCGGCGCCGGAAATGACGACCGTATCAAACCCGAACAGGAAACCGGCCAGCGCGACCGTGATCGACCAGAACAGGATCTTATGCTGTTTCATGTATCACCCTTTTTGTGAACCAAGATAGGTAAAAGGGTGAAAATGGGTTCGACTTGGGCCCTACCGAAAGCTCAAATGCACATGCAGGGGAAACTTCACCCGCACCGGTACCCGCACCCCGTCGCACTCGCCGGGGATCCAGGGCCCCATTTGTTGCAGGCTCTTAAGTAACTTCTGATGTAATTCTCCTTTGAGTTCGGAAAGGCGGGCCTCGTCGGAGCATTCGACCTGCCCGGCCAGTTCGACCTGCAGGTCGGAAACCTGGCCGTCGGGAGCAACGACGAAGTGGATCTGCACTTTGTGAAACCAGCAGGAAAGATCCATCTCCGGCCAGAAATCGTGAGAGAGCAGGTCCATGAACAGTTCCTTCTCCCCTTTGGAATAACCGGGCATCTTCTCGGCGAGAATGAACACGCCCTCCTCGTCCTGCACGCAAGACGGGTTGTTGTCGATCGATTGAGCGGAGAGCAGAGAGGCCAGCAGCAGCGCGCCGCCGAGTAAGGCTAAAGGTAGTTTCGTCATAGTTGGAGCGACATTTAGGGCTTATCAGATGCAGGGTGTCCCTCTATCAGAGGATACATAAACTTTGCCAATTCCATACGACGCGCCTTTTTTTGGATCGGTCACTTTTTGCCGCTGACCAAATAGTAGCCGAAATGGCGGCGACTCAGCCCCATGATCATGCCCAGGGCCGGGGCCAGGGCATTGTTGATCCGCTCGCGGTCGAGGTTCCTGAGTTGGCCCTTTCTCCAAATATCGAACAGAAAACGCAGAGTAACAAATGGAATGTGCGCAAAGGAGGGCGCCACCCGCCAACTGACGTCCTCTACCTGTATGTGGCTAAAGCCGCACTCGTGCAAAGCAGCCACTAAACGGTCGATGTCCGCCAGTTCCTGCAGGGCCCAGCAGTCCATGTTCCGGCGATAGATCTTATCCAGCCAGCGCGGCAGGGGGCGGGAATGCCGGCGAAAACCGTCGGCCAATACGAAGCGCCCGCCGGGTCGCAACACGCGGTAAAGTTCCTCGACCAGATCGCGTTTGTCGGCGCCCCGGGCATAGCAGGCACTCTCCACGGCGAAAACGGCATCGGCCGACTCTCCCGGCAGAGGCAAGCGGGCGAAGTCGGACTCGTAGAGGTGCACGCGGTCTTCCAATCCCTCTTCTTTGGTCAGTTCGTTGCCGAACGAAACCTGCCAGGGAGTGATGGTGAACCCCAGGAAGCGCGCCCGTTTTTCGGTTAGCGCCATCGATCTGGACACGGCCCCCAGCCCGCATCCGAGGTCCAATACGAGCGGCTCTCCGCATCGGTGCAATTCCAGCCGGCGAAGAACCTCCCGGTTCATCTGCTCGAGTAAGGCAGCTCGGCTAAAAGGATTGATGCCCCGCCGAAAGTAACCGAAGTGCATGTTAAAGGCCGGATCCCAGTAGCCGTAGTCCATCCCGGCGCCTTCGAAATAATGGATGACTTTCTCCTGAACAGTTTGCTGATGGGTGACGAGCATGGGAAGGTGTTTTATGAGTAAAACCGTGTAAGCTTAGCAATGGTTTCATTATTTTCAAAAATAATTGAAAATAATGAAACCAAAAGTGATCTCCCCTTACCCCTCGTTAGCTGGACATTCCTAGAAAAAACCCACCTTTCTATCGAAAAAAAGGCCGATACCTGCAACTATGGGGCTAGTTTTGGGTCTTTATCGATCAGTCTATTCCCATTGGAATTATCAAATCAAAGTCACCCGATATGAGAATTGTAATTACCCTTGCCCTCGGGCTTATCAGCGCCGGTCTTTTTTCGCAATCCGCCAGCTTGCGCGGACAGTTGCAGGACGCCGACGGCCAGCCCGTGATCTTCGCCAACGTCGTGCTTTACCAGGCTGCCGACAGCAGCATTTATAAGGTTGAAACCAGCGACGAAGCGGGCCTTTTCCAAATGAAGGCGCTCGACGCCGGCGATTATTTCCTCGTCGCCACCTTTGTCGGCTCGGCCGACCTGCGCAAGCCCGACATCCGGCTAACGGCCGGTCAGCAACTCGATCTGGGCGTATTGCGCTTTTCTCCCGCCACCATCGACCTCGAGGAGGCCACTGTCACGGCGTCACGGGTAATGGTCGAGGTCAAGCCCGACCGCACCGTGTTCAACGTCGACGGCACCATCAACAGCGTGGGCGACGATGCCCTCAACCTGCTCCGTAAGGCGCCGGCGGTTACGGTCGACAACAACGACAACATCAGCGTGCTCGGCCGCTCGGGCGTGCTCATCTACGTCGACGGCAAGCGCCTGCCGCTTTCCGGCCAGGACCTCAGCAACTACCTGCAAAACCTGCCTGCCGAGCAGATCGACCGGATCGACATCATCACCAATCCCGGCGCCAAATATGAAGCAGAAGGCAATGCCGGCATCATCGACATTCGCCTGAAAAAGGATAAGAACCTGGGTTCCAACGGCTCGGTCGGCGGCAATTACAGCCAGGGACGCTACGGCCGTTACAATCTCAATGGCAGTGGCAACTACCGCAACAAGACGCTCAACGCCTTTGGATCGGTCGGATTTGGAGATGGAGCAAGCTTCAATGAGATGAACTTCCTCAACTACCAGAACGGCATCATCCTCGACGAGGCTATTACGATGAGACACGACTGGAAGTACCTGAACTTGCGCCTCGGCACCGATTTCTTCCTCGGCAAGCACCACACCCTGGGTTTCCTGGTGAGCGGCAACCGCAACGAAGGTGAAAACAATTCTTACGACCGGGCTACCATTGCCGCCATGGACACTCCCGGGCAGATCGATAGCGTGCTCATCGCCAACAATCTTGCCACCAACAACCGGAATTCGGAGACCTACAACATCAACTACCGCTTCGACAATGGCAAAGGCCGCACACTGAACATCGACGCCGACTATGGCCGCTACGATAGCGACAGCGACCGCTCGCAGCCCAACCGTTACTACGACGCCACGGAAGAAACCCTGCTCACAGAGGTCATCAACAGCTTCGAAACGCCGACGACGATCGATATCTCCACCCTCAAAGTGGACTTCGAAGATAAGCTCTGGGATGGCCAATTGGGGCTTGGCGCCAAGGTCAGCCGCGTGGTCAGCGACAACACCTTTCTGTTCTACGATGTGATCAACGGCCTGCCGGTGCAGAATAACGAGTCGTCGAACCTGTTCGACTACGAAGAGAACGTCTTCGCCGGTTACTTCAACTACGCCCGCAAGATCACGGATAAATGGAGCTTTTCGGCCGGCCTGCGCGCCGAGCAGACCGACGCCATCGGCATGCTCGAAGCCTTTCTGCCCGAACTACAGGAACCGCCCGTCGAGCAGAACTACCTCAGCTGGTTCCCGAATGCCGGACTAACCTGGCAAGCTGCCCCAAAGCACACTTTTAACCTGAATTACGGCCGTCGGATCAACCGCCCCGACTACAATGTGCTGAACCCCTTCAACAACCGCCTCAGCGAGTTGTCGTACGAAAAGGGGAACCCCTTCCTGCGCCCGGAGATCGTCAATAACCTCGAATTGGGTTATACCCTCGCTTACCGCTATAATTTCAAGCTGGCCTACAGCCGCACGACCGACCAGATCACCCGCCTGATCGCGCCCGACGAGAGCGATCCGCGCGCAGGCTTCATCACCTGGGAAAACCTGGCGGAGCAAACCGTAATGAGCCTCAACGTCAGCGCACCGGTACAGATCATGAAGAAGTGGAATGCCTATTTCAACTTAAGCGCTTCCTACCTCGATAACCAGGCCGACTACGGCGACGGCGCGATCGTCGACGTACAGGCGGCCACCTACAGCATCTTCCAGCA
>JAGQXA010000798.1 GCA_020436865.1 Saprospiraceae bacterium
AACCAATTCCCCAACAAACCAATCAACCAACCCCCCAATTCCCTACCTTTGCCGGTATGAAAGGAAAGATCGTTTGTATTACCGGCGGCAGCGGCGGGATCGGGATGGCGACGGCCCGGAGCCTTGCGGAAATGGGCGCCACCGTGATCCTTGCCGGCCGCGACGAAACCCGGGGGCAGGAAGTGGCCAGGCAGCTACAGAAGGCGACCGGTTTAGGGGAAGTCTATGCGCTACCGCTCGACCTGGCCAGCTTTGCCTCCATCCTCCATTTCGCGGAAGCTTTTCAAAGTCGCTTCCCGCGGCTCGACGTGCTGATCAACAATGCGGCGGTGCTCACCTCCTGGTTTCAAACGACGCCGGAAGGATTCGAACAACAGATCGGGGTGAATTACATCGGCCATTTCCTGCTGACGCGGGAATTGCTGCCGTTGTTGAAGAAGGCCCCGGCGCCTCGGCTGATCAATGTGTCGTCGGGGGCGCATTATTCCGGGAAGATCGACTTCGACAGCTTTACCCGGGATGTGGGCAACTACCAGACGATGGTCGCCTACGGGCAGTCGAAGCTGGCCAACGTCTTGTTCACCCGCGAACACGCCCGCCGGTATCCCGAGATCGAAGCCTATTGCCTGCACCCAGGCATGGTGCGTACCCGGATCGGCAACAAGCGTACCAACTGGCTGGTCTCTACGGTCTGGAGCCTGCTCAGGCCCTTCATTCGCTCGTTGGATCAGGGCGCTCAGACCTCGATCTATCTCGCCTCCGCCGAGAATATTCCGGCCGAAAACGGGCAGTACTTCGATCAGAACCAGCAGGCGCGCCGGCCCTCGGAGTTGGCGCTCGACGACGCGCTGGCGCAGGAGTTGTGGGAGCGGACGGAGCAACTCATCGATCGTAGAAAGATGAGAGATGAGAGATGAAAGACGCGGGCAACTGCGGGAGTTGGAGGCTCTTGCCCGGCAGCTCGAGCCTTCTGCCGAGCAACGAGCGGCCTGGAATGGGGCCGTACAGGCCTATGCCGACGAATTCATCGACGCTTTGCCCGGAGGCAAGGCCTTTCAGCCCGACGAAGAGCAGGGGAGGCTGCTCCAGGACCTGAGCTTTCAAGAAGAACCTCGCGAACTCGGACAACTGTTGCAGATATTGCGCAAGGAGGTCGACCGCCCGGGCATCAATCCGGCCTCGGGCGGGCACCTGGGGTATATCCCCGGAGGAGGCGTCTTCCCTACGGCTTTGGGCGACTACCTCGCTGCCGTCACCAACCGCTACGCCGGCATCTTCTTTGCCAACCCCGGCGCTGTGCGGATTGAAAATAGCCTGATCCACTGGATGTGCCGCATGGTGGGCTATCCGGAAACGGCATTGGGCAACCTCGCTTCGGGAGGCTCCATCGCCAACCTCATCGCGATCACGACGGCTCGCGATGCCAAGGGCATCCGGCCGAGGGTGGTCGAAAAGGCCGTCGTATATCTCACCGAGCAGGTGCATCACTGCGTGCAGAAGGCATTGCGGATCGCCGGACTGGAGGAAGCGATCATTCGCTACGTGCCGATGGACGGTCGCTATCGCATGGACGCCGGCGCTTTGCGGCGGCAGGTGAGCGCCGATCAGTCGACCGGTCTGCGGCCGTTCCTCGTCGTCGGCTCGGCCGGTACGACCGATACCGGCTCGATCGATCCGTTGGCCGACATTGCCGACATCGCCGGGCAGTACGACCTTTGGTTCCACGTCGACGCCGCCTACGGCGGCTTTTTCGCCCTGCTCGACGAACTGCGGCCGGCCTTTCGCGGCATGGAACGCTCCGACAGCCTCGCCATCGACCCGCACAAGGGGCTGTTCTTGTCGTACGGCCTGGGCGCCGTGTTGATCAAAGACGTG
>JAGQXA010000799.1 GCA_020436865.1 Saprospiraceae bacterium
ACCACCGAGATGCGCACCGCTTTCGAGAAAATGACGATCGCCACCAGTACTACCAGGAATAGTACGATGTACACGCGGATCAATACTTCGTTCTTAATCGTCATTTTTCTTGCTATTAGCGGTCAACAAAGATCAGTCGTTGGGCACGACGATCTTGATCGGCTGACGTCCTTCGCGCTGCAAACCCAGTTCCTTCATCTCCTTGGAGATCTCCGAATAGCGGCTATGGAAGGCGATCTCCGACACCAGCGAATTGTATTGGCGGCGAAGGTCTCTGACTTCCTTTTGCAATTCGAGGATCTCGCGGATCCGTTTTTCAGCATAGTGGGCATTGGCGATGTAGATGGTGGCGAGAAAGCCCAGAAAGAAGACAAAAGGCAGGTTCTTCAGTATCAGCTCGGCGCCGATACTTCCAATTGCGGTGTAGTCTCTTAAGTTCTTTTTCTTAGCCATCACTTTGTATTCGTTCGCCCACCCGCAACCGCGCGCTTCTGGCCCGGGGGTTGCGGTCGATTTCCGCAGCGGGGGGCGTCAATGCTTTTTTGGTCAGTATCCGGAACGGGCGAAAGATATTCCCGTAATCGTCGCGCTGCACTTCGCCGTCGACATTGCCGGTTTTGAGGAACTGCTTGACCAGGCGGTCCTCGATACTGTGGTAGGCGATCACGACCAGCCGCCCGCCCGGCTTGAGCATTTCCAGCGAGGCTTCGAGCAATTCGCGCAGGGCGCCCAGCTCGTCGTTCACCTCCATGCGCAGCGCCTGGAAGAGCTGAGCCAGGTAGCGATGTCGCGGCCCGCGGATCAGCTTTTCAGCGACGCCCACCAGGTCGCCAACGGTGCGCAAAGGACGAGCCGAGCGCGCGTCGACTAATTGTTGGGCGAGGGTGCGGGCGTTGCGCAATTCGCCGTAGCGGCTAAACACTTCCTGCAATCCGACCGCCGAATAGGAATTGACCACATCGGCCGCGGTGCGTTCGAGTTGCCGGTTCATGCGCATGTCGAGTTCGGCATCGAAGCGATAGGAAAAACCGCGTTCGGCCGTGTCGAGCTGGTGCGAAGAAACGCCCAGATCGGCCAGGATGCCGTCGACCTGCAAGAAACCGTGCAGCCGCAGAAACCGCTTCAGGAACCGAAAATTGTGGTGGTTGAAAATGAAGCGGTCGTCGTCGGGGAGGTTTGCCAGCGCATCTTCATCCTGGTCGAAGGCCAGCAAGTGTCCTTCCGGCCCTAAGCGCTCCAGGATGAGGCGGCTATGCCCTCCCCCGCCAAAGGTCGCATCGATGTAAACGCCATCCCTTTGGACGGCCAGCGCCTCGATGCTTTCTTTCAACAGAACGGGGTCGTGATAGCTCATTCGCCCGTCGGATTGGATTTATCTCCCAGCACTACCTGCGCCAGATCGGAGAAGTCGACCGGCTCTTCGTCGAGCATGCGATCGTATTTCTCCTGGGCCCAGATCTCGATCTTGTCGTTTACGGCTACCATGATCACGTCCTTGTCGATGCCCGCATACTCCTGCAGGCGTTTCGGCAGCAGGATGCGGTCGGCGCTATCCATGGTCAGGCGCTGGGCGCCCCGATAGAAATAGCGCACGAACTCGCGATTGCGTTTGTCGTACTGATTCAGACCGTTGACCTCCCGACTGATGTCGTCCCAAACTTTTTCGGGATACAGCATCAGGCAGTTCTCAAAACCCCGGTTGACCACAAAGGCCGGTTCTTCCTCCCCGAGCTGACTGATCAGCCCGGTCGGCATCCGCATGCGTCCTTTCGCATCGACCTTACATTCGTATTCGCCGAGAAGTTGAGGCATAGTTTACACGTAAATACAAGAACACTGTTCAAAAGTATGATATTTTGACACATTTTACCACTTTTCGACACTTTTATTTGCACTTTTTTTCCACAATGGGGCCAAAGGACACAAATTGTCATCTTTTTGATGACAAACATTCATCAAAAAGCAAACAAACAGGGCTGTTTCGGTGGAAAAACGGTGGGAATTTGTGTCACAGATCGACACATTTTGACACTGAAGGGGATATGGGATGTGGGATATGGGATGTGGGATCCCATATCTCATGTCTCACATCTCAACTGGCATACGAGTGGAAGAAGCTGCGCCACCTCATTTGCAGGACGCCCCAGATCGCCTCTTTTACAATGCCTTTCGACATCTTGGAGGCGCCTTCGATCCGGTCGGAGAAGGTGATGGGCACTTCTTTGAGTTGAAAGCCGAGCTGGTAGGCGGCGAATTTCATTTCTATTTGGAAGGCGTATCCGATAAAGCGGATCTTGGCGAGATCGATGCGGGTGAGCACTTCGCGGCGATAGCAGACAAAGCCGGCGGTGGGGTCTTTGACCGGCATGCGGGTCAGCAGGCGCACATAGACGGAGGCGCCTTTGGAGAGCAGGACGCGATCCCAGGGCCAGTTGGCCAGTTTGCCGCCCGGCACATAGCGGGACCCGATGGCCACATCGGCGCCCTCTTCGGCGCAGGCATGGTGCAACTGCAACAGGGCCAGCGGAGGATGGCTAAAGTCGCAATCCATTTCGAAGAAATAGAGGTACTCCCGTTCCAGTCCCCAGCGAAAGCCGGCAATATAAGCCGTTCCGAGGCCGAGCTTGCCGCTGCGCTCCAGCAGGAACAGTCGCGCGGGAAAGCGCTGTTGCTGTTCGCGAACCAGATCGGCGGTGCCGTCGGGCGAGCCGTCGTCGATGACCAGGAGGTGGGCCTCCATCGGGAGCTCCATCACCGTGTCGATCATGCGAACGATGTTTTCCCGTTCGTTGTAGGTGGGTATGATGATTAAGCTGTCAGCCAAAGTTCCAGATTGGAGTGCAGGAAAAGGGGAACGACCGGGCAAAAATAACACCAAATCCGAGAATCACCAGAATTCACTCCGTTTTTTGCTCTGCCTGTCAGGGCAGGCTGTTGCAGTAGTCGATGAGGCGGATCAGGTCTTTTTCCTTCTTCAGGTTCAGCTTGTTAGCCTCCAGGAATTCCTCCAGTTGCAGGCGCTGTTCGGGTAGTTGTTCGAGCAATTTCCGCGTACCGCCTTTTACCGGCACGGCCGTCTCGTTGGGTTCCTGCAAATAGAATTGATCGCCCAGCGAGAAGGCGCCGCTTTCGACCTGCCGCAGCAGGTTGACCTGCCCTTCCGACAGGAGAGCAAAGAATCCGACGAGCTTCTCACCGCTGCGGCTGTAGTAGTAGGCCGGCACGTAGGTCTGCCCGTCGATGTGCAATCCGCGGATCTTGTCGGGATAAACCTGATAGGAAGTGCCGTCCAGAAGGACGAAGAGCTTCCCTTTTTCGGGAAAAAAGCGCATATCGACCTCGTAGAGTTGGTCTTCCAGGTCGACGAGCAGCCCCTTTTGCCACTCCCCTGTATTCGCCTTTTTCCCTGTGGCATGGTTGGAATTCTCGCGAATTCCGATAAACAACAGGGCGTAGGGGTCGCTTTGATTGGGGGCGCCTTGCAGCAAGTCCGACAGCAAGGTCGATTGGGCATTCACGGAAAGAGCGCTTAGCATCAGCATGCAGAGCCCCCCTTTGAACATAGTCAGCATAAGGTTCCATTGTCTGGTTTGGGAATACGATCCTAACCGGCCATAGCCGGCAGGGCGCTCACAGGTGGATGGGTGTCGTCGCGAAGAGAAGGGAAGTCAAAGACCTAGGCCGAAAAGGACGTACCACAGCCGCAGGTATCCTTGGCGTTCGGGTTGTTGAAGGAAAAGCCGCGATTGTTCAGTCCGTCGACCCAATCGATCTCGATACCCAGCAGATAGATTGCGTGGGCCTTTTCCATAAACACCGTCAGGCCGCCGATCTGGAAAACGTCGTCGTTTTCCTTCTGCAGGTCGAATCCCAGCACGTAGGAGAAGCCCGAGCATCCGCCACCTTTGACGCCTACCCTCAGCCCGTGATCGGCGGGGATCTCCTGATCCTGGCGGATCCGCTGCAACTGCCGGATGGCGCCGTCGGTCAGCGTGATCGGTTGCATCTTGGTATCGTTCATGCTTACGCTATCTTTTACTTCGCTCATTTGACTCGCAATTTAAGGCAAAAATAAAAATTCTTAGATTTGCGGCACACAATTAACAATACATGCCAACCTGGTTAGAAGTTCTGCTAGAGATCATCAAAATTGCCGTTCCGGGGCTCATCGTCTTCCTGACGGCCTATTATTTGCTCGGTCAGCAACTGCAACAACAGCGACAAGCCCAACAGATGGAATTGGTCAAGGGGCAAAAGAAAGCCTCCTTTCCCGTTCGCCTCCAAGCCTACGAGCGCCTCTCTCTTTTCTGCGAACGCATTGCCATCCCGAGCCTCCTGCTTCGGCTGCGTACCGACGACTCGACCAACAGCAGTCTGCGCGTGGCCATGCTGCTCGCCATCCAGCAGGAGTTCGAACACAACATCACTCAGCAGCTCTACGTGTCGGAAAAGCTCTGGGAGATCGTCAAGATGGCCCGCGACGAAACCGTCAGCGTCATCAACGGCATCTACGAGAACGTCGACCCGCAAGGCCCCGGCAAGGAACTCGCCGGCACCTTGTTCAAATACCTCCAAATGCAGGAAGGCAATGCTTTGGATGTTGCGCTGGCGGCCATCCGCAAAGAGGCTGGGCTGTTGCTATAGAGGGGGGACCTCTACGAGGTCCTCTGGTGCTCCTTCGGAGCAGGGTTTGTTGATCAGGCCTTCCGCTTACCCCTTTCACCTTTTGTATCCTTTGCAACCTTTGTATCCTTTGCAACCTCTGTATCCTTTGCAACCTCTGTATCCTTTGCAACCTCTGTCTCCTTTGTATCCTTCATATCCTCCCTCCTCCATTTCACAATTTTTCCTACCTTCACCTGCAGCACGATTAAACCGCCGTAACGTATGCGTCTGCTAAAATTTGCGATCGCCTTGCTGCTGACCGGAGGGCTCACCTGGCTGTTGAGCAACCCGCTGCAATTCGGGGAAAAACGCTTCCCGGCCCTAGGGCACCTGTTCAATCCCTTTACCGGGTTCTGGCAAAATGCCGATCCGGTTCCTCAGGGGGAGGAAGACCTGTTCCGGCTGCCGGGCCTGACCGCGCCGGCAGAGGTGGTCTACGACGAACGCCTGGTGCCGCACATCTTTGCCGAAAACCTGCGCGACGCGCTGGCCGTACAGGGCTTCATCGTGGCGCAGCACCGGCTGTGGCAAATGGACATCATGGCCCGCCGGGCCGCCGGGCGGCTATCGGAAGTGCTAGGACCGGCTACGCTGGAGATCGACCGGCGCCAGCGGCGCATGGGGCTTCCCTATGCCGCTGAACAAACCCTTGCCACCTGGCAGGAATCGACCCTGGGCATGGAACTGCTCGAGGCCTATTCCGACGGCGTCAATGCTTATTTGCGGCAGCTTAGCCCGAAAGATTACCCCCTCGAGTACAAGCTGATGGGCTACGGACCGGAAGCATGGTCGCCGCTGAAAACGGCGCTGGTCATGAAAGTAATGGCCGCCACCCTCTGCGCGCGGGAAGACGACCTGGAGGCCACCAACAGCCTGGAGCAGCTCGGCCGCGAGGCCTTCGATTACCTCTTCCCGGAATACAATCCGAAACAAACGCCGGTGATCCCTGCCGGGACGGTCTGGAATTTCGGCCCCGCAGCCGATTCGACCGATCAAAGCGGGGCCGAAGGGCTTTCGGGCTTTTACCGCTCTCGCCCGCTGCCGAAACCTTCGGAATTTCTCGGCAGCAACAACTGGGCGCTGGCCGGCTCGAAAACGGCCGACGGAGCGCCGATCCTGTGTAACGACCCGCATCTCGAACTCACCCTGCCGGCGATCTGGTACGAGGTCCAGCTGCACACCCCCGAGTTCAACGCCTACGGCGTTTGTTTGCCCGGGGTGCCGGCCTTGATGATCGGCTTCAACGAACAGGTAGCCTGGGGGCTTACCAATGTCGGGCAGGACGTGCTCGACTGGTACCGACTCGAATGGGCCGACGAAGCCCGTACAGCCTATTATTTCGACGGAAAAGAAGAACCGGTGCAATTCCGCGCGGAAACGATCCAGGTGAAGGGCGCCCGCACCGTCTACGATACGGTGCGCTACACCCGCTTCGGTCCGATCGTGTACGAAGATCCGGAGCGGCCGCAGCACAACCTCGCCATGCGCTGGCTTGCACACGACCGCCCCGACGACTTCGACCTGAATGCCGCCTTCAAGCTGCTGCAGGCCGGTAGCGTGGAAGAGGCTATCGATGGCTCGATGTTTCATTGGACGCCCGCCATGAACATGGCCCTGGCCGATCGGTCGGGCGACATTGCCCTCCGGATCATGGGCCATTTGCCCATCAAAGAGCAGGAACAAGGCCGCTTCGTACAGGAGGGCGCCGGCCTGGGCTCCCTCTGGGAAGGCCTCATCCCGCAAAAGGAAATGCCGCAGGTGGTCAACCCGGCCAGTGGGTTTGTCGCCTCCGCCAACCAGCGCACCACCGACTCCAGCTATCCCTATTACTACAACGGCCATTTCGACGACTACCGTGGCAGGTTGCTCAACCGGCTGTTGAGCCGTACGCAGAACGTCGGCGTGCGCGATATGATGAGTCTGCAAACCAGCAATTACAGCATCCAGGCCGAAGAAGCGCTTCCCAGAATGCTCGAACTGCTCGCCGGCGAAGAGCTGAATACCATTCAGGAGGGACTCGTGCGCATTCTGAGCGACTGGGATTTCCGCTTCGACCCCGAGCAAACCGCTCCCATCCTGTTCGAGGAATGGTGGAATGCCCTGTACCGGAATTTGTGGGACGAGTTCTACGGCCAGAGCGGTTCGCCGCTCATCCTCTATCCCGAAACCTGGCGCACTGTCGAGATGCTCAGCGAGCAGCCACATAGCGTATATTGGGACGACCTGTCGACGCCCGAGCGGGAAGATCCTGCCGCCATTGTGCGCCGTTCTTTCCGCCAGATGGCCAAGGAACTTCGCCCTTATCTCGACAAGGTCGACTACCACTGGGGGCAACACCACGCGTTTCAGATCCGGCACCTCTCGCGCCTGCCGGCCTTCGCCAGCCGGACGCTCCGGCCGGGCGGTTACTCGCAGGCCCTGAACGCCGTACGGCTGGTCGGCAGTGAAAAAGTGACCGGCCCCTCCTGGCGGATGATCGTGGAAATGGGCCCCGAGATCAAGGCCTATGGGGTTTTCCCGGGCGGACAATCGGGGAACCCAGGAAGCCCGTTCTACGACAATATGCTGGACGAGTGGGAAGAGGGCAAGTACTTTGAACTGCAGTTTATGGCAAGCCCGTCGGACACCCGGCAACGGGTGCTGCGCCGGGAGAGGTTTATCAAGTAGATTAAGAAGAATAGTAGCGGTCGGACCGCTGGAAACTCACATCTATGAAGTTCTTTTCCCAATTCCTGATCACCGGCATGCTGGCCTGTAGCCTGCAATTGTTCTTCCCTTGGTGGGCCCTGGTCGGCGTGGCTTTCGTAGTCGGCCTATTCTATTCATACCGGCACAGCTTTTCCAGCTTCCTGGCCGGATTTCTGGCGGGCGGCCTGTTGTGGTCGGGATACGCCCTTTATCTCAATTGGCTGAACATGGGCGTGCTGGCCGGCCGCATGGGCGATCTGTTTCAAGGTATCGGGAGTACCGGCATACTGATCGCCACGGCTTTGATCGCGGGGATCATGTGCGGTCTGGGCGCACTGACCGGCAGCTTGCTGCGACGCACGATCTTCCCTCCGAAAGACCTGGACGCGGTCCAATCCTGAGATTCCTCGTCGTTTTGACCGTTTTCGTCTATCGCTTTTGGAGAAGCGCGACCGTTCTGCCATTTTAGTCATAACTTTCAAATGAGTGCGTTATGACCGAACCAACCGACGACCACTACTACTACCTGGCCCGCAAGCGCGTTCGCCAAAAGAAGCGCTTCTACAGCCACCTGAAGTCATTCATTATTGTCAATGTCGTTTTTTCCCTGGTCACCTTTTTCAACGGGGAGCCCTTTGCCTGGACGCCGATCATTCTGTTCTGGGGCATGGGACTGGCCTTTCACTACGTCAAAGTGTTCGGCCTGCCCGGTACCGACCGCGTACTGACCCCGGAATGGGAAGAGCGGGAGGTTCAGAAGGAAATGGACCGCATGCGCGCCCGCGACGGTCGTCGACCCTCTCTCCCGGAGGCCAACTCGAAACATTCCGACGAGTTGGATCTGAAGGAACTTCGCAAGAGTTACGACGATTCCGAGCTGGTGTAGCGAACAGCCTTTGAACGGACGTTCCATGTTGCCCGATCGGCGTCTTAAAGGAGCGGTATCGGCGAACCTTCCGGTTACTCTTTGGCGTTGTTGGCAATAGAGGAGAAATGATCTTCTTCCTCACCGTTCGAAATTCATGCAAGATGCTCCCATTCGATCCCCAAGAACAGGAAAACAACCAGATAGCCTTCCTGATCGGCCTGCTCTTATTCTTTTTTGCTGCTTTGGCGGCGATCTATCTTGTGGAAGGAAGCCTGTTCAATCTATACAGCCTGCTGCTGTTCGTATTCAGCTTCTCTACTGGGTTTTCCATATTTGCCTATTTCGACGCCCTGAAAGATCGGGCCGAGCGTGTGCAAGAAAGATCCCAAGAGGATGCCCCGGAACTGGAACTCCCTCCACTCAAAGAACAACTGTACGAGGAAAAAGACCTCGTTTAGGAAGCCATCAAATAATTCTCGAAAATGGACCCTGAAATTCGTAAGAAAGCCGAAAAACGCG
>JAGQXA010000800.1 GCA_020436865.1 Saprospiraceae bacterium
ACCAACTGGATGGATGTGGCCGACCTGAACTTCGACAATTCCGATATGCGCGAGGCCATGATCGACGCCATGAAGTACTGGGTGCTGGAGGCCAATGTCGACGGCTACCGCTGCGATTATGCCGATGGCGTGCCCTACAATTTCTGGAAACAGGCGATCGATACGCTTCACAACATCCCCGGCCGGGAACTGATCCTCCTGGCCGAAGGCAGCCGGCTCGACCACTATACTGCCGGCTTCGATATGACCTACGCCTGGAATTGGTACAGTTCACTCAAGTCGGTGTTCAATGGACAAACGGCGACCGCCCTCTACAATACCCACCAGATCGAATACAACGGCATTCCGGCCGGCAAGCACAAACTGCGCTACTCCACCAACCACGACGAATCGGCCTGGGATCAAACCCCGATGACCCTTTTCAACGGGGAAAAAGGCGCCACCGCCGCCTCGATCGCCACAATCTTCCTGGGCGGCGTGCCCCTGATCTACACCGCTCAGGAAGTGGGCCGAACGGCAACCGTGCCCTTCTTCTCCAACACCATCATCAATTGGAACGACCACCCCGACATGCTGAAGGCCTATCAGGACGCGCTGAATTTCTACAACAGCTCGGCCGTTGCCCGCCGGGGAACCAACACGAACTATTCGAATATCGATATCGTGTGCTTCCAAAAAGAGCTGGACGGAGAAAAACTTCTGGTACTGGTGAACGTGCGGGGCGACCAGGTCGATTTTCCGCTTCCCGTCGATCTGCAGGGTAGTTCCTGGACGGATGCTTTTTCCGGCGATCCGGTTTCGCTGACCGATACGCTCTCTCTCGCCGGATATGAATACGTGCTGCTCAAACAGTGATTTCCATCAAGCAAAAAACAAATGCCATGAAACGCAAACAACTAACGATCCGTCTCCTTTTCATTTTGCCCTTTCTGTCAATGGCTTTCTACCAGCAGGCACAGGTCATGTGGGCCTGCAACGACCCGGCCGGCGGCATCCAGATCTGGTTCGACTACAACCAGAACTGTCCGAATTCGCCGGGCAGCCTGGCCGGACTGGCCGAGATCGGCTTCCATAGCGGGGCCAACGGCTGGGCCAGCGTTGTCGCCTGGGATGACGCCAATGCGACCACCGGAGTGAATGTCGGCAACGACACCTTCCTGGTCGACCTCCCCGACCCGAACGCCTATTACGGAACAGCGACCACGGCTATCAACTTCGTTTTCAACCAGGGTACGGTCAATACTTCGGAACCCTGGGGCGCCGAAGGGAAGGAAGACGACGGCATGGGCGGTTGCCTCGACTTCTTTGTCGACCTGCTGACGATCACCGAAACCTGCCCGACCGCCACCTCCGTGCACGAACTACTGCTACGGAAGGAACTCACGATCTATCCGAACCCGCTTTCCGAAGAGGCCGTTATCTCTTTCGAGAACGACCGGCAGGAAAACTACGACCTCCGGATCACCAACTCCTTCGGTCAGCTGGTGGAGCAGGTCCGGCAATTTAGTGGCGACGAGTATGTGTTTCACCGTAACGGCCACGCACCCGGCTTTTATTTCGTCACCCTGACCAACGAACAAGGGCAGTTCTTTTCCGGCCGCATGATGAT
>JAGQXA010000801.1 GCA_020436865.1 Saprospiraceae bacterium
CTGGGCGACACGACGAACGGATCGATCGGCACCAAGATCGGCAAGGAGCTATCCAACGGCTGGTACTACTCGGTGGTCACCCAGAAAGTGGAATTTCTCGACGGCCTTTCCTATGAAGGGCCGGGCATACCGCCCGACACCTTTGTCAAGAACACGGCCGCTGAAATGGCTGCCGGGATCGACCAGACCCTGGCGACGGCGCTGGCCGAGTTTTAGGTCGACACGGTTCCGCCGACAGTCAGAAAACGCAAAGGAACATCGCTTTCTTTCAAAGTGTTTTTTGGTTTCCGGGAGCTCAATCTTCCCGATCGACAGAAGGCAGGTTGGGCTCTCTTTCCTCTCCGGTCGCCTGGAAAGACTGCGGCCGACCTACTGCCCTCCCCTCTTCGTTCGGATGATCACGACGCCGTTCGATCCCCGTACGCCGTAGCGGGCCGATGCATCGACGCCTTTCAAGACCTCGACCTTGTCGATATCGTGCACGTCGACCAGCCGTGAAACCGACGCAAAGTCGTCGCCGATCTGTACGTTGTCGATCACGAACAGGGGTTCGCTCGGGCCGGAAAGAGACTGAACGCTGCCGCGGATGGTAACCCGGGCGTTATCTCCCTGGCCCGAGATCTGTAATCCAGGGATCCGGCGCAAATAGGACGCCAGGTCGACATTGGCCTGGTCTACCTCGACGGTATTGCCATTGCCCTGTGGCGGTTTGGCCGTATTCTTAGAGGAGGAACAAGCGAAAACGGACAGGCAGCCTACGGCAATGCCCAGCTTAATGATGGCTTTGAGATAGCTCATGACAAGTATTTCTGATGAGTGGCCTTTGGGACGCTTCCCTAAAGATAAGGAGGTTCGGGGAAAATGATCCTGAAATCTAAGAGGCGCCACACACTCAGTCCAGCAATTGCTGCAGAAGCGACTGAAGGGCCGCAGAGCCGTACATGGCAGCCCCGTCGTGCCCGATACCCTCCACGATCGTTCTGGAATGCTGATGGACGCCGGGGTAGGCCAACTCGAGGTAGAGGAACATGTTCTCCCCCCGCTGATAACGGCTGGAGCCCAGCAAGGTAGCGTAGCAGTCGCTCGTGTTCAGCGTGTTATCCGGCCCGCTGCCGTTGCCGAGCAGGTAAACGACCTCGCTGTCCACAAACCGGTCGTTGTAGGTCGCCGGATCGATCCCGGCCAGGTACGGCGGAACCACCTCAAATCCTAAGGGCCAGAGGTCGTAGCCAGTGCAGCCGGCCGGCGTGTAGAGTTGGCCGGTTGCTTCGTTGACCCGCCGCCCGTCGGGATAGTAGAAGTACTGGCTGTTGGCCACCACGTAGGTAAAGGACAGCTCCGGGTGATCGACGGCCGACTGGTTGGCCGCCGCAAACAGATGAGTGAACAGTCCACCGGAAGAATGACCCGTCACTATGATCTTCTCCAGAACCGGAAAATGCGCCGGATCGGCCAAGCGGTCGATCAAGCGATCCACCGCGGCAAAGGAACTGATCGAAGCGCTGCCCGCGGCGTCCTTCCCTTCGCGCCAATCGCTGCCCGACCAGTAGAACTCGCCGGCGACGGCTTCGGAGGCATTCTTGAAATGGGGAGCGATCAATACCACTTCGTCTTCGACGCCTCCGGCCTGCAAGGCGTTCATCAGGTAGCTGAAATAGTCGTCGGCATTCCGGTTGACGCCATGCACGACGATGACGGCCGCCTTCAGGTCGAGCCATTCAGCCTGGTCTTCATAGATGGGATAGCTGGCATAGAATGAAAGATCGGCGGTCCCGTCGGCCGTCAGACTGACGGTTTGCAGGCAGTCATCGCTCGCCTCCGTGCAGGGCGGCAGGGCGTGGATGATCCCATCGGCAAGGGTGGTAAAGGAACGCATGATCGCCGAGCCCAGCCGCTCGCCGTTCTTACCGATCGCTCCCTCGCCGACCCGGAAAGTGTAGGTCGTTTCGAAATCCAGTTCGAGCTCGATGGTCACTTTCGAAGTCTGGTTGGCATAGGTCAACACCGGATCGGCAAGAAGGGGCCCGCCGGTGATCGAAAATTCGGATTCGAAGCTCGCCGGGTCGATCGTTGCGGAAAAAACGACGGAGATGGAAGCGCTGGTCGGCACATTCTGCGCCCCGTCGGCCAGGGTTGCTCCGTTCAGGGAAATAGACAAGGCCGTGAGGGCGCCCGCAGGCGTCTCTT
The DNA here is from genome assembly GCA_020436865.1 of Saprospiraceae bacterium. Classification (GTDB taxonomy): domain Bacteria; phylum Bacteroidota; class Bacteroidia; order Chitinophagales; family Saprospiraceae; genus JAGQXA01. The sequence continues at coordinate 2,188 of JAGQXA010000801.1, forward strand.
CCTTCGAGCAGCCCGACAAGGCCATGGTCAGTAAAGCGAGGACAAAAAGCGTTGGTCTCATAACAGATGAATTGAGCGGGGCTCCGATTGCCGGAACCCCGCCAAAACTACCCCCATTTTCATTAACATCCGTGTTCCTATTGGCAGAAGGTATACGGACAAGGCGATCCCTGCGTGGTCGTAGAAGTAGCGGCGCAATCGACCCCGCCGTAGGTCCACACCCCTCCGGCCTTGTAGGCCCAGGAACCCGTATAGTCCCAAAGCTCACCGGAACCGTCGACATCGGCATTGCCGTAGGTTTCGATCACATCCATGCCGTCGAACAGCTCGATCGCGTCGTCGCCGTTCTGGTTCATGGCATCCGACTCGATGACCAGATCGTATTGGTCGAAGCAGCTTCCGAAATAACCCGCCAGGGTGGCGGTTTCGCGAGCGAGCAGGATATGATCTCCGGCGGCAACCGCCATAACCGGGAAGGTGTATTCGATGCCGTCGGTACCGCCGCCGTTATTGGCCACGCCCAGACTGTAAATGCTCAGATCGTCGATATCGCGGTTGGCGCGCAGGTGCACGGCCTTCCCTCCGTTCGTGCCGGAGCCGTCCCAAAGGATGGCCAGGATGCCCTGCAACTGCAAAGGCGTGCAGAATGGATACACGCAATCGGCCTCCTGCAGGGTGGCGGCGTCGATAGCGCAATCGACCTTGCCGTATTCCCATACGCCGGCCAGTTTGTAGGCCCAGGAACCGGTATATTCCCATTCCAGGCCTCCGCCCGACACTTCCACGTCGCCATAGGTTTCGATGACGATATTGCCGTTGTAGAGTTCGAAGGGATCGTCGCCATTGAAGTTCACCCCATCCGATTCGGCCAGGTGTTCGAACTCGGCGTAGCAGTCGCCGAAATAGGTAGCCAAACCGGCCGCATCGACGTCGCGGAGCAGCAGGATGTCTTCGCCGGTCGACACGCTGATGGCGGGCAGGTCGATCTCCCGGCCGTCGGTGCCCCCGCCGTTGTTGGCGATGCCGATGCCGTAGACGCTGAGGTCGGCAATGTCTTCCAGGGCGCGCAGGTGGATAGCCCGCCCATTGGTGCTGGTGCCGGCGATCTTGAGCGATAGGACGCCGGCGATCTCGAGTGAGGGCGGGGTGTCGCCGAGGGTGACGGTCAGCATCTGGGCAGAGACCTCCACAGCGTTCACGATATTGGTCAGCGCGATGGTGATGGTTTCCTCCCCTTCCAGGTCGCCGTCGGGCAGGGCGGTGAGCTCGATCGAGCCGGTGGTCTGCCCGGCGGGAATGGTAATGCTGGCGGCGCTGGCGCTATAGTCGACCCCCTCGCCCTGGGCAGAGCCGGAGAAGACCAGCTCCATGCTCACTTCTTCCAGGATCGCACGATCGAGCTTGGCGGTCACGGTGAGCGTTTCGCCTTCGAAGAAGCCGCTTTCGTCGCTTTGCAGCGATACGCCGGGCGGCTCGAACGCGGCGGTGGTGAAGGTAAAGACGAAATCGCCCGTACTGGCCGCTCCGCCGGCGCCATAGGCGCCTTGCGGCAGGCGGATGGTGTATTCCGTTTCGTAAGCCAGCGGGGTATTGAAAGAAATGGTGACCAGGGAATTGGTCGCATCGTAGGCGATCGCATAATCGGCATCGGGCGTAATGCTCAGGGCCGCTTCAAAGGCCGA
>JAGQXA010000802.1 GCA_020436865.1 Saprospiraceae bacterium
AAGGCTATACCGAACCGGATCCTCGAATCGATCTGATGGGATTGGATGTTCGACGAAAGCTGGTCATCCTGGCGCGGGAAGCTGGATTGGAACTGGAATCGGAACAGGTAACGATCGATCCTTTCCTCCCTCCTGTTGTAGCCGAAGCGCCTTCGGTTGAGGCGTTCTTTGCCGAGTTAGAAGGAGTCGATCAGCATTTCCGGCAGCTGGTGAAAAAAGCGGAAGAAAGGGCGAAAGTACTACGCCTGGTCGCCAAGCTGGAGAATGGAGAGGCGCGCATCGGACTTGAGGAGGTTGGAGTGGAACATCCGTTCTACCACTTGAGCGGCAGCGACAATATGATCGTTTTTACGACGGAAAGGTATAAGGATCGTCCGCTCGTCGTGCGCGGGCCAGGCGCCGGGGCAGAAGTAACCGCCGCCGGATTATTTGCAGAAATTATTGGGATCGGCCATTTGCTAGGTCGATAGGATCTAATCGAATTTCAGATATGCAACCAGGATTAAAGGTATTTGCCCCGGCCAGTGTAGCCAATATCGCTTGTGGGTACGATGTGCTGGGTTTCGCATTGGAAGGTCCGGGCGACGAGATCGTCGTGCGCTTTTCCGGGGAAAAGGGGCTCCGCATTACCCAGATCACCGGAGCTCAGGGAAAGCTGCCCTATGAAGTAGAACGGAATACTGCCGGGTTCGCAGCGCAGAAACTGCTCGAGCATCTCGGGGAAACGGATCGTGGAATCGATATGGAGATCCATAAGAAGATGCCTTTTGGCAGTGGCTTGGGTTCCAGTGCGGCCAGTGCTGCTGCGGCCGTCATGGCCATCAACGAATTGTTGAAGCGACCTCTGGAGAAGCGGGAACTTTTGCCGTTTGCCGTACTCGGAGAACAGGTAGCCGACGGTGCCTACCATGCCGATAATGTGGCGCCTGCCTTGCTTGGTGGGATTGTCCTGGTGCGGGATAATGAGGAACTCGACGTACATCGACTTCCCGTTCCCCGGGGACTGCATGCTGCCGTTGTTCATCCCGACGTCAAGATCTTGACGAAAGATGCTCGGCAAGTACTAAGCCCTCAGGTTTCCCTACAACAGATGATCCAGCAGACTGGGAATATCGCCGGCCTGGTTGTGGGGCTTTACCAGTCCGATCTTGACCTGATCGCCCGATCGTTGGAGGATGTCGTGATCGAACCTCAGCGCGCTTCTCTGATCCCGAACTTCTATCGGGTGAAGGAGGCAGCATTACAGGCAGGCGCATTGGGCTGCAGTATTTCCGGGGCGGGTCCGTCGATTTTTGCCCTTAATGCGAACAGTGTCATTGCCGAGCGGGCTGGGAAATCTATGCAGCGGGCGTTTCTCGATGCAGGGATCGATTGTCGCTTGTACCTCTCCCCGATCAACCAGGAAGGGGCGATCAAACTTTAAGAAGGATCTCTATGCAGTTATATAGTACCAATAACCCTGGTCATGTTGTAGGACTGGAAGAAGCTGTTATGAGGGGGTTGCCCCCTGATAACGGACTGTATATGCCGACAGTCATTCCAACTTTGCCGGCATCCTTTATCGAAGAACTCCCCCGCTTAAGTTTTCAGGAGGTCATGCTGGAGCTATCTGGTCGCCTGATTGGTGATTCGATACCGGCCTCGCCTTTACGGAAAATTGTCGAAGCAATCGACTTTCCGGCACCGGTAGTTGCTCTCGATGAACAGCGATATGTCTTGGAGCTTTTTCATGGACCTTCTCTGGCTTTCAAGGATTTTGGAGCCCGGTTTATGGCCGGCCTCATGAGTTATTTCAATCGGAATGCCGATCGGGAACTCGTTATTCTCGTTGCCACATCCGGTGATACCGGTGGCGCAGTGGCGGCAGGCTTCCACCAGGTGCCTGGCACAAGAGTGGTGATCCTCTACCCTTCCGGTAAAGTAAGCGCATATCAGGAAAAGCAACTGACGACGCTAGGTCACAACATCGCTGCGCTGGAGATACAAGGAACCTTCGACGACTGCCAGGCCCTCGTCAAGGCTGCGTTCCTGGACAAGACACTGAACTCTTCCCTGCGACTCACTTCTGCCAACTCTATTAACATCGCCCGGCTTATCCCCCAGATCTTCTACTATTTCGAAGGATCCAAACAAATTCCCAGCACGAAAGGTGATCTGGTCTTTTGTGTGCCTAGCGGTAATTTTGGCAACCTCACCGCTGGATTGATCGGCGCTAAAATGGGGCTACCGGTCAGGCATTTCCTGGCTGCCACCAATATCAATGATGTAGTGCCGGAATACCTGAGAACAGGAACGTATCGTCCACGCCCATCTATCCCAACCCTTTCCAACGCCATGGACGTGGGCAACCCATCTAATTTTGTACGGATGAAAGAGTTGTTTGGTTCCACGTGGAACATTCAACAGGGTCAGGTCAAAGGGTATAGTTATTCAGATCATCAAACAATGGAGGAGATCCGAAGGGTATGGCATACTCGGCAATACATTCTTGATCCTCATGGCGCCGTTGGAATGTTGGCAGCAGAGG
>JAGQXA010000152.1 GCA_020436865.1 Saprospiraceae bacterium
CTCCCGGCCGGCCGCACCGAGCTCATTTTCAAAGATATTTCCCCGAACCTCGACAAGCAGAGTATCCAGCTCAAGGGCGAGGGCGCCTTTACTATCCTCTCCGTTTCCCATCAGCTGAACTATCTGCAGGAGCAGGCCAAACGGGCCGAGATCGCAACCTTGGAAGGAGAACAGAGGAACACCAACCTGCGCAAAAAAGAACAGCAAAACCTCCTGTCGGTCTACCAAAAAGAGCAGCAAATGCTCGAAAAGAACCAGGCCATCGGCGGCGCCAATACAGGCGTCAGCACGGCCGAGCTGCGGCAGGCGGTCGACTTCCAGCGCCAGCGGATGACCGAGGTCTTTCAGCGCCAATCGGAAGTGCAGCAGGAACTCGCACGCCTCGACAGCACCCTGCTCAAACTGCAAAAACAACTGGTGGCCCTGAACCAGGAAAAGGAAACGGCCACCAGTGAGATCGTCGTGACGGTCACCGCCAAGGCGGCCGCCCCAGCGAAGTTCGAGCTCACCTACTACGTGCACGACGCAGGCTGGTTCGCCAACTACGACCTTCGGGTCAAAGACGTCAACAGCCCGATCGACCTGGCCTTCAAGGCTAATGTGTTCCAGCAGTCGGGCGAGGACTGGAAAAATGTGCGACTCGTGCTCTCCAACGGCGATCCGACCGTCAGCGGTCAGGCGCAGGAACTCGATCCCTGGTACCTGCGCTTCGGCTACCAACAACCGCCGACCGCCTATCAGGGTGGGGTCGGCAGCGGCGGCATCACCGAGGTGAGCGGCGTGGTGCGCGACCGGTCGGGCGAGCCGCTGATCGGAGCCGCCGTGCTGTTGAAGGGTTCCTCCATCGGTACCATCACCGATTTCGATGGGCGCTACACCCTGAAGATCCCCCCGACGCCGGCTACGCTGGTCGTCAACTACTCCGGCTTTACCACGCAGGAGATCCCGGTCAACAGCTCGGCACAAACGATCGTACTGCAGGAGGCCGGCGTTTTGGATGAGGTAGTGGTGACTGGAATGAAAAGGAGCCTGATCCAGATGCAGACGATAGGTGGCGGAAAAAACAAAAAATCTCGTGCAGACGCCTCCATCGCCCAGCAAAACCAGGAGGTCTACCAACCCACCACCGTCGATTTCGAGATCGAACTGCCCTACTCCATTCCGAGCGACGGCAAGGCCCGCGCGGTCGACATCAAGTCGGAATCGGTCACGGCTACCTACGAGTACTTCGCTGCACCCAAACTCGAAGAGGCCGCTTTCCTAACGGCTTACGTCACCGACTGGCAGGAACTCAACCTGCTCGACGGCGAAGTGAACCTCTTCTTCGAGGGGGCCTTCCTCGGAAAATCGCTGCTCGACACCCGCAGCATGGGCGATACGCTCGACATCTCCCTCGGGCAGGATAAGGGCATCGTGGTGCAGCGAAACAAGCTCAAGGAGTACAGCAGCCGGCAGTTTCTCGGCAAGAACAAGACGGAAAACCGGGCCTTCGAGATCGTCGTGCGCAACAACAAGCCGCAGGCGGTGAAGGTCCTGGTGCAGGACCAGTTCCCGATCTCGACCGATAAGAATATTGTGGTGGAAGACCTCTCCTACCCCGGCGCCGAACTGGAGGCAGACACCCAACTCCTGACCTGGCGGCTCGAACTGGCGCCGCGCGAGGAGCGCAAGCTGGAACTGCGGTACTCGGTGAAGTATCCGCGGAATGAGGTATTGATCCTGGAATAAGGGGATTGCGGTCTGGAGACAGACGACATCACGAGAAATAGCGATCCGACCGCTTGGAGCGGTCGGATCGCAAGAAACTCCTTCACTCTGCTCCCCGGCGGTGAATGGCGCCCTGCTTCAGCTTCAGCGACCGCCCGTCGCCCCCCCGGAAATGCTTGACCATCTCGGCCACGATGGCCACGGCGATCTCTTCAGGCGTAGCGGCGCCGAGGTGCAGCCCGACCGGATTGTGCACCCGGTCGACTTGCGCTTCACTCAGGTTCAATTCGTCGATCAAACGCTGAAAGCGCTTGCGCGGACCGAGCAATCCGAAATAGCCCGGCTGATGGGTGAGGCAGTACTGCAGCACCCGCTTGTCGGCCTCGTAGTCGTGCGACATGGCCAGCACGGCGGTATAGGGATCCGGTTCGAGGAGGGGCAGTTCAGCCGGTTCCAGGATCCGGCCGACAGCTTCCAGCCCTTCCTTGCGCAGCTTGCGCTTTTTTCCGACCAGGGTGAGTTCCCAGCCCAGTTCGGCACAGATGGCCAACAGCGGGTACACATCGTAGTTGTCGCCGCAGACCACCACCCGCAGGTTGGGCCGGACGTATTCGAGCAAAACCTCCAATCCGCGATCCTCCAGGGAAGCGACGACCACCTCCGAACGCCGGGTGGCGGCTACCCGCCGAAGGTCTTCGGCCAGGACGGCCAGGAGCGGATGATCGGGCTCCTCGGATGCAAAAAAGGAGCGAGCGATCCGATCGTCGTGGGGGAGGGCGCTGCGAATGGGCGTCAGCAGCGTGCCGGCCTCACGCAGACGCAGGCAGACTTCCAGGCGATCCAGAACGGGGTCGGCGGCGTCGAGCTTTTGCAGCAGCACGTCGATCCGGCCTTCGCAACCGAGGCCCACGCCGATCTGATAGCTGTCGCGCTGCCGGGTATCGTAGGTCACCACCTGCGGCTTGCCGCTCAGCATGACCTTCTTGGCTTGCAGCAGGGCGTCGCCTTCCAGGCAACCGCCGCTGATGCCGCCCATCCACGAGCCGTTCTCGAGGATGAGCATGCGGGCGCCGATGCGGCGGTACGAAGAGTCTTCGACATTGACTACGGTGGCCAACACCCGGTCGAGGCCCTCGTTTCCGGGGGCGCGGGCCATTTCCAGTATTTTTCGGAATTCCTTCATGATAGTCGGGTTGAGCGTACCGAACCAGGTCTTTACGGACGCTACATCAAAATGCCGTTCTTCGACTCGATGGCCGGCGGCAGCTCGGTTTCGCCGAGCATTTCCCGCAGGTCGATCTCGATGGTGCGGCACAAAGAGAGCATCGGAATGTCGTTGGCCATTCCCTGGAAGGGGTTTTCGGAATAGTCGCCAACTATTTCCATCATCACGTAGACCCATCCGATCAATGCCGTAGTGGGAATCGCCAGCCAAACGCCCCAGCCATCGAGTTCCATCAACTCCGGGATCATACTGAAGGGCAACAGGAGGATGAAGATGCCCACAAAATAGCGGCTCATGTTGGCGTACTGCCGCGGGAAGGGGAATTTCTTGATCCGTTCGTTCATGCCCTGCAAGGTGTAGAAGCTCTTCAGCACA
>JAGQXA010000803.1 GCA_020436865.1 Saprospiraceae bacterium
ATCAGGCCGGCAATCTGCTCGGCGCTGTAGCCGGTATGCAACTGCTGTCTGACATTCCCTCCTGGATCTTCCTGCTCGGCATCGGGCTGCTTGCCGCCCTGCTATTGTGGATCGGGAAGGTCCAGCAGATCGCCAAACTCCTGGGCGTTGTCGTAGCGCTTATGGGCGCCGCCTTCATTTACGTCGCCCTGCAGTCCGATCACTCTTTCCCCGAAATTGCCGGGGCCGCTTTATCGCCAACCTTCCCGGCGGGCAGTACCTTACTCATTACCGGACTGATCGGCACGACCATCGTGCCCTATAATTTATTTCTCGCCTCGGGCATCGGCCGCCATCAGGACATTCGCGAAATGCGGCTCGGGATCATCCTGGCCGTGCTGATCGGCGGGGTCATCTCGATGGCGATCCTCATCGTAGGCGCTCAAATGAAGGGGGTATTTAGCTTCGCCGGGCTCGCCTCTGCCCTTTCGGAAAAAACAGGACCCTGGGCCGCCCGGCTGTTTAGCTTTGGGCTGTTGGTGGCGGGATTCACCTCGGCCGTGACCGCGCCGCTGGCCGCGGCCGTGACGGCAGGCAGCTTGTTGGACCGAGATCGGGGAAACTGGGCGCCCGACTCGCGCAACTTCCGGCTCGTCTGGGCTACTGTGCTCGGCATCGGACTTTTCTTCGGACTCACCAAGGTTCAACCCATCCCTGCCATTATCCTGGCGCAGGCCATTAATGGCGCTCTATTGCCGATCGTGGCTGTCTTCCTGTTTCTCGCCGTCAACGATCGGCAGCTGCTCGGCTCCACCTACACCAATGGCCTCCCGGCCAATATCGGGATGCTGTTCATCGTCGGATTGACTTCCTATCTGGGGCTACACCACTTGCTGGCGGCCTGGTCGAAAGCCGTGCCGGCCCTGGCAATCTCTTCCGGGGCCACTCTTTGGGTAAAATTCGCGGGTACCGCGCTGATCCTGGCCTGGTTAGGCGGGAAGGTACTAAGTGGCCGCCCGACAAGAGGCGATCGCCGCGACGGCCGGTAATAGAAAAAGCGCAAGTCTCGAGACCTGCGCTTTTTCGCTACGTCGTTCGAAGGATGGTGAGCGGCGAAGATCAAGACTTTGACCAGGAAGTACCTTCCTTTCCGTCCTTCAGCACGATGTGCAACTCCTGCAGCGCATCGCGGATCTTGTCGGAGGTCGCCCAGTCTTTGCTCGCGCGGGCCTGCTGCCGCATATCGATGACCAACTCCATCAGTCCGTCGACCAATCCACCCTGTCCATTGCTGCCAGCCTCGAGTTCATCCTGCAAGCCGAAGACGTCATAAATGAAGGCGCGGAAGGTGGTTTTCAACTCTTCCAGGGTCGCGGGTATCAGATCGGCAAAGGAAAGCTGGCCGCCCTGCAAGCTATTGATGCGGGACACCAGTTCGAAGAGGCGTGCCAGCGCTTTCGGGGTATTGAAATCGTCGTTCATTTCGGCGCTGACCGCATCGATCAGCTCGCGAATGCTACGGTCGAGTTCGCCGGCCTGACCTCC
>JAGQXA010000804.1 GCA_020436865.1 Saprospiraceae bacterium
GACCGGGTATTGGTGGCCACCAACGGATTCGCGCGGCGGCTCCTGCCCGACCTGCCGGTAGTGCCGGCCCGCAATCAGGTGCTGATCACCCGGCCCGTCGCCGGGCTGCCGCTGGAGGGCTGCTTTCACTACGACCGCGGCTATTTCTACTTCCGGAACGTCGCCGACCGGGTGTTGCTGGGCGGCGGGCGGCACCTCGCGCCGCAGACCGAGCAAACCGACGCCTTCGGCACGACGGAGGCGATCCGGGCGGCCCTGCTGAAGCTGCTGCACGAAGTGATCCTGCCCGGCAAAAAGGCCGAAGTAGAGCAGTGGTGGAGCGGCATATTGGGGGTCGGACCGGCGAAGACCCCGATCGTACAATCCTGGTCGCCCCGGATCGCCCTGGCCGTTCGCCTCGGCGGAATGGGAGTGGCCATCGGTTCCCTGGTCGGAGCCGAAGGGGCAGACCTGTTAGCCGAATGTTAAGGAGGCAACCTTCGGAGGACGGATCCGTCCTTCGATCGTTAGAATGATGAATCACGATAGATGTACCACGACACGAAGACCATGGCTACTTTCCGGACCGTCTGGCTGATCGCCGGCCTGCTCGGCTTTGCGACCCTGTTGCCGGCGCAAGACCAGATCGAAGCCGATACGACCGGCGGCGGGCAGGTAACGGTCGACCATGCCGACCTGTTCGAATATCTCGTGATGGGCGACTCGGCCTTTCAGCGCCTGATCGGCAATGTCGAGCTGCGCCACGACAGCATGTACATGTACTGCGATTCGGCGGTCATCTTCAACGAAACCCAGGTGGTGGCTCAAGGGCAGGTCATTATTCAACAAGGCGATTCTCTGAGCATTTTCTCCGATTCCCTCTTTTACGACGGCGACCTCAAGATGGCGGATCTTTACGGGGAGGTGATCCTGGTCAACCAGGACCAGAAGCTGTTCACGACCGAGCTCAATTACGATCTCGACCAGCGGATCGCCACCTATCAGCATGGCGCCCTGCTCACCAACGATACCACTCAGCTCACCAGTAAGCGCGGGTACTATTACGTACGGGAACGGCAGGTGTACTTTAAAGATAGCGTGCAGATCGTCGACACGAACTTCGAACTGAAAACGGATACGCTTGAATACGACACGCAGACCAAGGTAGCCACTTTTCTGGCGCCAACCCTGATCACCCAGAACGAGAGCCGGATCTACTGCGAGAGCGGTTTCTACGATATCGACCAGCAACTGGCCGTTTTCCGGCAAAATGCGCAATATGCAAAAGGAGACACGACCCGGGCCACGGCGCACGAGATCCGCTACGACGGCCTCGACAAGGTCGTGACGCTCGACGGCAAAGCCCGCTTTGAAGAGAACGACAAGCTGGCCACGGCCGAGGTGATCCGGTACTACGAAGAAGACGAGATCACCATACTCGAAGGACGGGCTAACTACGTTCAAGGCGAGAAGGCCATTCAGTCGGATACCATCGTGTATAACCAGAAGAGCAACTCCTATGCCACCCGGGGAAGGTCGGTGGTAAGCGATCCACCGCAACTGATGGAGGCAAATTGGATCGACTATGATCGGGAGAGTGGGGTAGGGCTGGCGCTGGGCGAAGTGATCTGGCGCGACACTTCCGACAACCTGACC
>JAGQXA010000805.1 GCA_020436865.1 Saprospiraceae bacterium
CCGGCAATGATATTGGTAGCCGAGCCCGTCAGCGACTGGTTGACGATGCCTTTGACCGGCTTGGTACCGGTGCCCGTATAGAATTCGGTGATCAGGCCGATCAGCAAGCCGGCGACCAGGCCAAAGATCACGGCCCAGAACACGCCCATGGCGCCATAGGTTTTTCCGTCGTGCGTCCAGGTTTCCGGCAGCATCCAGGTGACGATGAAGTAGGTGGCGATCAACATGATGCCCGAAGAGATGAACTCCCCGGTGTTGAGGGCCTTCTGCGGGTTGCCACCTTCCTTCACTTTCACGAAGAAGGTGCCGAACACCGAAGTAACGATGCCCACACCGGCCAGCAGCAGAGGAAGGAGCACGGCATTAAGGCCGCCGAAACGAAGATCGGCCGCATATTCGGGGTAGGCGATAAACACCGCGCCCAGTACCATCGTACCGATGATCGAGCCCACATAACTTTCAAAGAGGTCGGCGCCCATACCGGCCACGTCGCCCACGTTGTCGCCCACGTTGTCGGCGATCGTTGCGGGGTTGAGGGGGTGGTCTTCGGGGATGCCCGCTTCCACCTTACCGACGAGGTCGGCGCCCACGTCGGCCGCCTTGGTGTAAATGCCGCCGCCTACGCGAGCGAAGAGAGCGATCGACGAAGCGCCGAAGGAGAAGCCCGTGATCACGGTGATCACTTTATTGACGTTCTCGGCCGATTCGACGCCGAACATCTGGCTGTACAGCAGGAACAAGGCGCCCAATCCGAGCACGCCCAGGCCAACCACGCCCAGGCCCATCACCGAACCGCCGGCGAAGGCCACTTCCAGGGCCTTACCCAGACTGGTGCGGGCCGCATTGGTCGTGCGCACGTTGGCCTTGGTAGCCACCCGCATGCCGATGAAACCGGCCAACGCAGAACATAGGGCGCCTGTGATGAAGGAAAGGGCGATCAGAGGAGAAGATCCTTCCGCATTGCCGCTAATGCCCAGCAAAATGGCCACAGCCAATACGAAGATGATCAAGACGCGGTATTCCGCCTTGAGGAAAGCCATAGCGCCATCTGCAATGGCCTTGGCGATGCGGTCCATCCGTTCGGTGCCCACTTCCTGCTTGGCCACCCAGGCAGATTTCCAGAACGTATACAACAATCCCAATACACCGAAAGCAGGTACCAGGTAGATCAATGTATCACCCATAGGTCGTCAGTTTAAAGTTAAGCGTTTGTTTTTCGCAATGATGGGAAATGCCCGCTTCCGGGCCTCTTTTCCGTTTAGCGGCCCAAAAGTACGCCAATATTTCATTTTGTCCAACTAACCGGACTGATTACAGGGAGTTTGCGTTGGGTCAACCCTCCTTTTCCCAGATCACTTTCTCGGCGATCGGTCGGCGCACGCGCTCCGTAAGGGGCATGTCGTGATAGCCCATGTAGAACAAACCCAGACAGCGTTCGCCGGCGCCCAGCTGCAGAAACTCATCGGCCTCCAGGATAGAACGGGGCGAACTCCAGTACGCCCCGATGCCATAGGCCGTGCAGGTAAGCCACATGTTCTGCACGGCCATGGCCACGGCTGCCAGTTCTTCCCACTCGGGCACCCGCTCTTCCGGGTCGCGCTGCAAACAAATGGCGATCACCGCCGAGGAGCGCAACGGGTTCTCTACGGTTTTCTTGTACTTCATTTCGGAAAACTGCTCGGGCGGCGTGTGCTGCCGGTAATACGCCCCCAGGTAATCGCTCAACCGCTGCCGCGCTTCGCCGCGGAACACGCGAAATCGCCAGGGCTCGGTCAACCGATGGGTAGGGGCGTGGTTGGCGTTTTCCAGGATCTCCTCCAGTATCTCCCTTGGGATCGGCCGGTCATTGTAGGTCTTGGGGAAGATCGCCCGGCGTTGCCGGATCAGCTCGTTGATCGTGTTTGGGTCGAATGTGGACATTTGCGCTCGTTTTTCGCGAAAATAAAACGGATCAGGTAAACCTTGTCGAGATCAAAGAAGTATTTTATTCTAAATTTTCAGTAACTATTGAAAGTTTAGAAAATTAATCGTATTTTTGTCTAAAACAAACCCGTTATGAAAACTCTGCAGCGCATTCTTCTGATCGACACGGTGGCACAAGGTATCCTGATCAGCGCTACGTTCCTGCCCGCCCTTGCTTCTTTACCTTTAAGAGAGCCTGGGATCGTGATCTACAGCATGATCGGCGCTTTCTTCCTGGGATGCTGGCAGGTATTGAGCGGGATCATTATGAAGGCAGCATTTCATCTGCCGCAACGAGGCCGCTATCTCGGGGCCGTAGTTCTTTATTTCTCCATACTGGCTTTGGCGAATATGTTCGGTTCAGCGCCCGGTCGGCCCGACCTCGTCAGCGCGGCCAGCTACACTCTGGCCATTGTGCCCCCGGCGGTGATGGCCCTCTGGTATTTTATCCGCACGGCAAAGGACCTCTCGGTTGCCATGCACCAACCGCGATCGTTCTGGGACTTGCAGTGACTCCATAGCGGTCGGAACGCTAAGGAAGCGTTCCGACCGCTATGTATTTTCATATCCCAAAATTTATTTTTAGATTAATCTAAACTTTAGTAATTTTACCGGTGTTGTCAATGGTGGTATCCACGTCATACAAGTTCACCACATGGAATCGATCTCCAACACCGAGGAAAATTATCTGAAAGCGATCTTCAAGATCTGCGAGACCGACGACCGGGCCGCCAGCACGAATGCGATCGCGCAGGAAATGCAAACCAGCGCAGCCTCGGTCTCCGACATGCTCAAGCGGCTGGCCAAGAAGCAACTCATCCATTACGAAAAGTGGAAGGGGGTCACGCTCACCGATACCGGCTCGCAACTGGCCACCAACCTCGTGCGCAAGCACCGGCTGTGGGAGGTCTTCCTCAAGGAAAAGCTGCAGTTCACCTGGGACGAGGTCCACGAGATCGCCGAACAACTGGAACACATCCGCTCCCCCAAGCTGATCGAACGCCTCGATCAATTTCTCGGCCATCCCAAGTTCGATCCGCATGGCGACCCGATCCCTGATGCCGACGGGAATTTTTCCTATCGAAAGCAAATCCCCCTCTCCAGTCTGAAGCCGGGTGAAACCGGTGTGATCGTCGGCGTACAGGAACACTCCCCGACTTTCCTGCAATACCTCGACCGCATGAAGCTGGTGCTGGGCACCCGGGTACGGGTCATGGAACAATTCGAGTACGACGAGTCGGTCCGGTTGCGCGTCAACGACGCTCAGGAGATTCTCGTGTCCAATAAGGTCAGTCAGAATCTATTCGTGGAAAAAGCGCCACCTAGCTCCAAATAGCCAGACTATGCACAGATATTTTTTCCTCCTTGCCGTCCTCCTGGTTGCCGCTCTTCCCGCTTCGGCTCAGCCCAAGCTCAAGGTAGTTGCCACCGCCTCCATTTTTGCCGACATGGCCACGGTCATTGCCGGCGGCCAAGTAGAGGTGCAGACCATCGTGCCCATCGGAGGCGACCCCCATATCTACGACCCCACTCCGCGCGATGCACAGCTAATTGCCGGGGCCGATCTGATCCTGCGCAACGGCCTCACCTTCGAGGGCTGGCTCAACGAACTGATCGAAAATTCGGGTACCGGGGCCAGGATCGCCACCATCACCGAAGGCATCACTCCGATCACCAGTCAGCAGTACAAGAACTCGAGCGATCCACACGCCTGGATGGACGCGACAAACGGCCTCACCTATATCCGGAACATCACGAACGCCCTGATCGAACTCGATCCGCAGCATCAGGATATCTATACCTTCAACCACGACCTCTACCGCCAGCAATTGCTGGACCTGGATCGCTACATCCGCGAACAGATCGCCTCGATCCCGGAGCAGCGACGCATCCTGATCACTTCGCACGACGCCTTTCAATACTATGGACGGCAGTACGGCCTCCGCCTCGAATCCATCCTGGGCACCTCCACCGATGCCGATGTGCAAACCTCCGATATTATACGCCTAAACAAGGTCATTCAGGAGAACCAGGTGCCGGCGGTGTTCATCGAAAGCACGATCAATCCAAAGCTGTTACAGCAACTGGCCTCCGACAATCAGATCGGCATCGGCGGGAAGCTCTACTCCGACTCGATCGGCGATGCCGATAGCCCGGCGCCGACCTACTACGATATGTTGCGCTACAATACCGAAACGATCGTAACGGCGCTGAAGGCCGAACCTCGCACCGCCTCTGGAGAAGAGCCTGCCCAGGCGAACTACTGGCTCTGGGGCGCCATCGGTCTGCTGCTTATCGGAGGCTTCGTTTTCGTCATCCGAAAATTGTCCTGACCATGACTACGCCGACCATCACCGTCAAAGGCCTCTCAGTCTCCTACGACCGCAAACGGGCCCTCACCAACATCTTTCTCGAGATCGAAGCCGGCCAGATCTACGGCGTCATCGGTCCGAACGGAGCTGGAAAATCAACCCTCTTCAAAGCCCTGCTGGGACTGATCGAAGCCGACACCG
>JAGQXA010000806.1 GCA_020436865.1 Saprospiraceae bacterium
ATCCACGGCGGCGAGGTAACCACCGGCGAGATCGGCGCGATCAAAAAGGAGATCATCTTTACGGGCGATGTGCTCAACGCCACGGCTCGCATCCAGGCGCTTTGCAATACCTATGGGGTGGATCTGCTCGTCTCCGCCGAGTTGCTGAAAGAACTGGACTTCGGTTCAGCCTACGAGACCCGCCCTCTCGGCCAGATCGAATTGCGGGGCAAAAAGGAATACCTGGAACTGTTCGCCATTTTACGATCATGAAACTTTCGTTGCGGTCGGACCGCTATTCTTCGCTCTTGCTTGTTTCGCTCAGCCCTATCGGTGCGGCACACACGCGGCTGACATGCCGCCCCTACGGGGCTGGATCCATTTGATCGTTCTTTGTTCTAGGAGCGTGTCGCCCCTCCGGGGCTGGGATAAGCCGTCTACGTACGATTGTTGCCGATGTCGTAAGTCGCCGATGTCGTAAGTCTCCAGACTTCCGACGACCAATCTGCGGTCTCCAGACCGCTCCCCCGGAAGGCCAGGAAAAAAGCATCGCGTTCCGCGCGCAATGGACGTCACGCTCATACGTAGCTCAGGCAAACCAACCATCGGTACAATACTGAAATTTTGGTAACTTGAACGGTCCGACCGCTCGGAGCGGTCGGACCGTTCAAGTTACCAAAATTTCCGAACGAAATGTACAAGTTCCTCCTTACAAGCCTATCGCTCCTCCTACTAGGAGGATGCGGTTCTACGGGCGAGCCGCCCACTTCCCCACCCCAGGCGGGAGCATTGCAGAGTTGGGTACTAAACGGCTTCGAGAAGGTCGACTCGATCAACCCCATCCTGGCGCCAAGGCCGGAGCAGACCTTCCTGTGCCCGGTGGCCGGAAGGGAAGTCCGCTGGGAGGAGCGCAACGTGCTGAACCCGGCCGCCGTGGTCAAAGACGGCAAGGTGCATTTGTTTTACCGGGCGCAGGACGAAACCGGTACCTCGCGGATCGGATTGGCGGTAAGTGCCGACGGTTTGCATTTTCAAAAGGAAGCGACGCCCGTGCTTTACCCGGCCGAAGACGACATGAAGGTCTACGAATGGAACTACCGCAAGGGCGAAGGGAAACCCACCTTACCCGAGTGTCCGACCTGCTTTTTCGACGGGGTGGAAGACCCTCGCATCGTCGAGCGCGAAGACGGCCTCTACGTCATGGCCTACACCTCCTACGACGGCAAGACGGCCCGCCTGAGCCTGGCCTCCTCGGCCGATCTGCGGACGTGGACGAAGCACGGCCTCGTGCTGCGCGACGAAGAGTTCAGCGACTACTGGTCGAAATCGGGCGCCATAGTGGCCGAAACCGTCGGCAACCGGCAGGTCGCCAGGAAGATCGACGGGAAGTACTGGATGTACTTCGGCGATACCGACCTGTTTCTGGCCACCTCCGACGACCTGATCCGCTGGGAGCCCTGCCGCAGTGCGGAAAGCGGGAAACTGATCTCCGTGCTGCACCCGCGGCCGGGTTACTTCGACAGCCGGTTGGTGGAACCCGGCCCGTATGCCCTGCTTCGCCCGGAAGGGATCGTGCTGATCTACAACGGCAGCAATGCCGCTAATTTCAGCGACCCGGCTCTGCCGAAATTCACCTACGCTGCCGGTCAGGCACTGTTCGATCGGGAAGCCCCGTACCGGCAAATCGACCGCACCCAA
>JAGQXA010000153.1 GCA_020436865.1 Saprospiraceae bacterium
AGCAGTACGACCATCCTCAAGAACAACCACGCCATCTTCAGCGCCATCGCCGAGCGACGCGGCAATGTGCTCCGCGAATTGCAGGAGGCCTTCGAACGCTTCATGAACCGCACCGAAAGCTTCACCAGCCGCGAACTGTTCCCGGAAAAGAGCCCACTCCCCGCCCATTTGCTCACCGGCAGCGGCATTGCCGTCATCGGCGCCATCCTGACCGCCGCTACGCAACTGCCGATCTTCGACATCACCGGCGGGATACTGACCACGGTCGGACTCCTCTTCGCCGGGGTGTCGACCTCGCTGCGGCGGCGCAAGATCCTGCGCGGCTTCCACGAAGAACTCGAGCGCGGCCGGACGCGCATGGAAGACGAAGTCAAGGAAAAACTACACGCCTATGTCGATTTCCTCCAGTCGAAGATCGACGCCAATTTCACCGACTTCGACCGCCTGCTCGAACAGGAGGAAGTGCAGATCGAAAAACTGGAAAAAAACCTCGGCGAGATCCGCGCCCAATTGGATACCCTGGCAGGAGAATTGCCGGCTACTACCTAGCTTTTTGACCGATGAACAAGAACAGGATCCCAGTCAATATCGTCAGCAAACAAGCGCAGAAACATCTCTGCAAAGGCGCTTCGACAAGCGGTCCAAATGAATTTGGCCGCTACCAACCACCTCCCCTGTCACCTCTGTCAACCTCTGCAACCTCTGCTACCCTTTTTTCCCTTTCAACCCTTTTCATCATGAGAAATTTATCCTTCCCCCTTGCAATTTTGTTCCTCCTTTCGTCCTGTTCCTCTCCCGAGCCCTCTGACCCCTATGCAGCTGTTTCCGATCGTGCCTGGTGGAAAGAGGCCGTCGTCTACCAGATCTACCCCCGCAGTTACAAGGATACCGATGGAGACGGCGTCGGCGATCTGCGCGGCATCATCGAGAAGCTCGACTACATCAAGAGCCTGGGGATCGACGCCGTTTGGCTCAATCCGATCTACGCCTCGCCGAACGACGACAACGGCTACGACATCAGCGACTACGAGGCGATCATGACCGAATTCGGCACCATGGCCGATTTCGACGAGATGCTGGCCGGCATGCACGAGCGGGGGATCAAGGTGGTGATGGACCTCGTCGTCAACCACAGCAGCGACGAGCATGCCTGGTTCCAGGCTTCGCGCAGCTCGCGCGACAACGAGTATCGCGACTACTACCACTGGTGGCCGGCCGAAAAGGGCGAACCGCCTCACCGCTGGAGCTTCTTCGACGAAGAGGGCAAAGCCTGGCGCTACGATTCGCTCACCGACGCCTACTACCTTCATTACTTTTCGCGCAAGCAACCCGACCTGAAGTGGGAAAACCCGGAATTGCGACAGGCCATCTATCGAATGATGCGCAACTGGTTCGATAAAGGGGTCGACGGCTTCCGGATGGATGTGATCCCCTTCATTTCCAAAGACACGACCTTCCCCGTCATCACCGAGGAATACCTGCAGCAGAACTACGGCGCCGACAGCTGGGCGCGCTACTACGCCGACGGCCCCATGCTGCACGACTACCTGCACGAAATGAACCGGGAAGTACTGCAACACTACGACGTCATGGCCCTCGGCGAAGGCGCCGGCGTGACGATCGGCGACGCCGTGAAATTTGTGGATGCGGGGCGCGAGGAACTCGACCTCTTCTTCCACTTCGACGGCGTCAATCTGGGTTATCTGCCTTCCGGCTACAAGCAGCCCGACCCGGCCGGCTGGAAGCTCCCCGATTTCAAGAAGATCTATAGCGAATGGAGCGACGTGTTCGAGGAAAAGGGATGGGGCAGCGTTTACCTGGGCAATCACGACCAGCCGCGCATGGTCAGCCGCTGGGGTAACGACAGTCCGGAATACCGCGAAGTATCGTCGAAACTGCTGCACAC
>JAGQXA010000807.1 GCA_020436865.1 Saprospiraceae bacterium
AAGATCACCGGCACTTCCCGGGTGATAGACGGGGTAGGCTTGACCGGCGCCTCCGCCGACGCCCGGTTGGAAGCCAAGATCGACAGCCTCTTCTTTCGCAACTATCAGTACAAGAACCTGACGATGGAAGGGAAGTTGAACAAGAATCTGTTCGACGGCGACCTGACCATCCAAGACGATAATATCGATCTGGAATTCAAGGGCTCGATCGACTTCACCGAGTCGGAGCCGACCTTTCGCTTCGGAGCCGACATCCGCCGGCTCGATCTGTACCGCCTGAATCTGATCGGGAAAGACTACGTAGTCTCCGGGACGGTCGACCTCAACCTGCTCGGCGCCGATCTGGCCAAGATCCGTGGCCGGGCGGCCATGTCCGATCTGACGATCCTGCATCAGGGAAACGAGCGCTACGAGGTCGACTCGATCGTGGCCTCGTCGGCGATCCTGGCGGATGGCCAGAAGCGATTCACCTTGCAGTCCGACCTGTTCCAGGCCGAACTGCAGGGGCGCTACGACCTTGCCGACCTGCCGGAGACCTTCCTGCAGTTCTTCGAACGCAATTATCCGATTTACGCCCGCAAGCTCATTCGCGATAGCGCGGCGGTCCGTCAGATCGACAGCAGCCGCTTCACTTTCGAGTTGCAGATCAACGATACTAAGGGCCTGACCCAATTGGTGCATCCGAAACTCGGCGACCTTCCGGCAACGCGGTTTTCGGGCTTTGTCGATACCTTCCGCGACTCGCTGGCGTTCGACCTGGAAATGCCCCTGCTGACCTTCGGGAATCTGCAATTCGAAGACGTCGTCGTCCTGGCCAATTTCGAAAGGAATGTCAGCGATCTCGATCTGGCCATTTTCAGTACCCGCATCGGCAGCAAGACCGAGTTGGCGCCGATCAAGTTGCTCAGTGATATTCAGCAGGATACCGTCAATTTCAGCATTACGGCACACGACTTCAATGCCGTGCTGAACAAGCTGGAACTCGACGGCCGATTCTTCCCCCTGCAGGAAGAGTTCATCATTCAATTCGCCGAATCCGACCTGGTTATCTGGAACAGTGAGTGGCACATGAAACGCAACAATTTCCTCCTGATCGGGAAGAATGAGGTGCGCACGCGCAACTTCGTGCTCAACAACGGAGATCGGCAGGTCGTTTTGGAAAGTATCGGCAACCGGGGACTCTATTGCGATTTCCGCCATTTCGAACTGGGGATCGTCAACGATCTGTGGGAATACCCGCCCCTCGATTTTGCCGGCGCATTTGACCTGGAGGTCAAGGTGGAGGACATCTTCGAAATGAAGGGGATCTCCTTTTCGCTCGAGGCGGATACGCTGCGGATCAACAGCGACGACTGGGGCGGCTTGCGCTTCGATGCGCAGGCGGCAAGCCTCAAGAGTTCGTTCGAGACCTTTCTGACCGTCACCCGCCCGGACCAACAATTGCTCGCCGAAGGTTACTACAATCCGCCTTCCTTCGAGCCCTCGCCGGGACGGAGCAAGCGTTCCCGAGAGGCCAATTACTTCGATCTCGACATCCATGTCGCTAGCTATCCGGCGCGCATCCTGGAATACTGGATCGGCTCAGGCATTTCCAAGACCGTCGGCAGCGTAGATGGCCAGGTGCGCCTCTACGGTCCGCTGAACCGGCCCAATATCGAAGGCGAGGCCCTGTTGCTCAACGCCGCCACCACGATCGACTACCTCAATACGCGCTATTCCATCGAGCGGCACCAAATCCACATCGACAACGAACTTTTTGACCTCAAAGGAGCGGAGATCCGGGATGAGCGCGGTAAGACGGCCGTAGTGTCCTATGGAGGCATTACCCACGATCACCTCAAGAACCTGGGGGTCAACGTGACGGTGAAGGCTCGCGACTTTCTCATGCTCAACACCCAGAAGGGGCAGAATGAACTCTACTACGGCACGGCGATCGGTACCGGCGACATTCGCTTTACCGGCTCGTTCCAACGCACCGACATCTATGTTCAGGCCCGGTCGGAGGCCGGCACTCGCCTCGTCATTCCGGCCAGCTCGGGGCGCGATGCCTCGGAAGTGCGCTTCATTCGCTTTTCGGAGAAAAAACTCGGCAATCAGGGGCCTCCGCCGCTTGTGCCGGCTACTCAGGAGATCACCGGCGTGCGGATCGATATGGACCTCGACATTACCGACGACGCCCTGGTGGAGATCGTTTTCGACGAACAGGCGGGCGACATTCTGCGAGGACGGGGCAACGGCACGCTCCAGATCGTGGTGACCCGCACCTTCGACTTCTTCATGTACGGGGAATATGTGGTCAGTTCGGGCGACTACCTCTTCACCCTGATGAACCTGGTGAATAAGCCGTTCGAGGTGAAACCCAACGGTACGATCCGTTGGTCGGGCGATCCTTACGGGGCCCAGATCGACATCGAGGCTCAGTACAAGGATCTCAAGGCTTCGCTGACCAATTTCATCGCCGAGTACCTCATCAGCGCGCAAGACGAAACCAAAAGCGCCGCCCGCTTGCCGACCGATGTGGACCTCACAATGAAATTGACCGGACAGCTACTTAACCCCGACATTAACTTCGGCATTCAGTTTCCAAAGCTCACCGGTGAGCTCAAGAATTATTCAGACAGCAAGCTCCGCGTGCTCAGACAGGATCAGAACGAAATGAACCGGCAGGTCTTCGGTCTGATCGTGATCGGGCAGTTCCTTCCCTCCGATAGCGATTTTCAGGGTAACCGCCTCGGCATCGGGATCAATACGCTGACGGAAATGCTGTCGCAGCAATTGTCGCTCTATCTAACCGGATTGGTCTCGGAATGGCTGACGGAGGACGGGCTCATTTCGGGCATCGACTTCGATATTGCCTACAACTATTTCCAGAGCGCCGACGTGCTCAGTAACGACCCGAACCAGTTGTACCGGGGCAACGAACTGCAGGTGCGTCTTAAGAACTACCTGTTCGACGACCGCCTCACCGTCAATGTCGGCGGCAACTTCGATCTGAGCGGCGGTAACTACCTGGGCGCCGATCCGAACTCGGGCGCTTATTTCGCGGGCGACCTGGTCATCGAATATATCCTCACCAAAGATAAGAACCTCAAGATCCGCTTCTATCAAAGCACCGAACCGGAGATCGGCGGCGGCCGCCGCAACAAAACCGGCCTCGGTCTGAGCTACCGCAAGGAGTTCGATACCTTCTCGGAATTCCTCAAAGGGCTTCGCTTCACCACGAAGAAACTGAAGGAGGGGCGCGATAGGGATTGAAAGTTTAAGGGTGCAGAGGATACAGAGGATACAAAGGATACAAAGGATACAAAGGATACAAAGGGCGAAAAGGATGAAAGGGGCGAAAAGGGGAGGCGATCCGAAGGATCTCGTCCCAAGGACCTCGTAGAGGTGCTACTCTCTATCGAGCGAGGCGTTGGCGGAGCAGATGGTCGGCCAGTACCAGGGCGGTCATGGCCTCGACGATGGGCACGGCGCGCGGCACCACGCAGGGATCGTGGCGACCTTTTCCCTGGATGGTGACGGCCTCGCCGGCCTCGTTGACAGATTCCTGATCGGGCACGATCGTGGCCACCGGCTTAAAGGCGGCGCGAAAATAGATGTCCATGCCGTTGGAAATACCACCCTGCACGCCGCCGGAAAAGTTGGTACGGGTCCGGGTGACATCGCCCTCCCGGTAGAAGGCGTCGTTGTGTTGCGAACCCCGCAAGCGCACGCCGGCGAATCCCGAGCCATATTCGAACCCCTTGCAGGCATTGATGCTTAGCACGGCTTTGGCCAGATCGGAATGGAGCTTGTCGAAGACCGGCTCGCCCAGGCCGACCGGGCAACCGAAGGCCACACAATCGACGATACCTCCGATGGTGTCGCCGGCCTTTCGCACTTCCTGGATCAGGGCGATCATCCGGCCGGCCGTGTCGAGGTCGGGGCAACGCACGGCCGTCTGCTCGGTGAGGCTTAGATCGAGATCGCCATAGGGCAGGGGAGTGGCCAGGTCGCCTACCTGGCTGACGTAGGCGGCGATCCGGATCCCTTCGCGGGCCAGGAGCAACTTGGCGATGGCTCCGGCTGCCACCCGGGCGGCCGTTTCCCGGGCAGAAGAGCGACCGCCGCCCCGGTAGTCGCGATGGCCGTATTTCTCGAAATAGGTAAAATCGGCATGAGAAGGGCGGAAGCGATCGGCGATGTGGGAATAGTCTTTCGAGCGGGCGTCCTGGTTGTATATGATCAGGGCGATCGGCGTACCGGTGGTCTTTCCCTCGAAGACACCCGAGAGCAGCTGCACCTCGTCGCTTTCCCGGCGCTGGGTGACGATGGTCGATTGACCGGGGCGCCGCCGGTCGAGTTCCGTTTGAATGAATGAATGATCGAGTTCCAGGCCTGCCGGACAACCGTCGACGATCACGCCGATGGCGGGGCCATGCGATTCCCCGAAGGTCGTAATGCGAAAGGAGGTGCCAAAAGAGTTGCCTGCCACGGGTCGATTGGATTGGTTCAGAAGGTCAAACTTGCCAATTCCCGGCCAAACGCACAAGCGATTCCGAAAAAATCGCCTCTTTTACCGGTCGATGGGAACTACCGCTCGCCACAATTGTTTCTTTTCCCGTAACTTGCCGTGTCCTACTGGTAAGAAAGTTTACATCCGATGTTAGAACCGAAGGATTTACTCGAAAAGCTGGAATTTAACAAAGTACTGGAACTGATCGTTCGCGAGTGCTATGGTGAATTGGGGAAGGAGGCCGTCCGCGCAATGCCGGTCGAAACCGAGCTGCCGGTCATCGAACGAAAATTGCGGGAGGTAGCCGAGTACAAGCTCGCGCTGGAGAAGAACGATCAGGTACCTCTTTCCGAATACCACGACATATATCCCGACCTCCGCATGCTGGAAGTCGTCGACTATGTGCTGAGCGAAGAGAGCTTCAAGCGGATCGGAGCTATCCTGTTACTGGTGCGCGATCTGAACCAGTTCTTTACGCCCGGGCGGCAGCCGGTGTATCCGCACCTATACGACATTATGCGCAGCGTGGCTTTCGACGAAGGCCTGATCGAGGCCATCGAACGGGTGATCGACGACAAAGGCGAGATCCGTTCCGACGCCTCTCCGGAGCTGCTCAAGATCCGCAAGGCCACGCAGGCCAAGCAACGCGAACTGGAGCGGGTGTTTCGAAGCCTGATCAACGAATACCGCAACAAGGGCTGGCTGACCGATAATGTCGAGAGTTTCCGCAACGGCCGCCGGGTACTGAGCGTGCCCGCCGAGCACAAGAGAAAGATCCGGGGGATCATTCACGACGAGTCGACCTCGGGTAAGACCGCCTTCATCGAGCCCGAACCGGTCATCGAGATCAACAACGATATCTTCGATCTGTACAATGAGGAAAAGCGCGA
This sequence comes from Saprospiraceae bacterium, assembly GCA_020436865.1. Classification (GTDB taxonomy): domain Bacteria; phylum Bacteroidota; class Bacteroidia; order Chitinophagales; family Saprospiraceae; genus JAGQXA01. The sequence goes on from JAGQXA010000807.1 coordinate 5,386, forward strand.
GATCCACCGCATCCTCAAGGAGTTGAGCGCGCAGTTGCGCCCCTATGTGCCGGTGATCCGCGGGCAGGTCGAGTTATTGGTCCATTTCGACCAGGTGCAGGCGAAAGCCCGCCTGGCGTTGCGCATGAAGGCCGGGCTGCCAAAACTGGTCGACCGGCCGCATCTCGGCATTCAGATGGGCTACCATCCGCTCTTATTGCTGAAGAACAACCAGCTCGATCGCGTAACGGTGCCCTTCGACCTGACCCTGCACGGCAAAAACCGCATCCTGGTTCTGAGCGGACCCAACGCCGGCGGCAAGTCGATCACGATGAAGTCGGTGGGTTTGCTCCAGCTGATGTTGCAGAGCGGCATGTTGGTACCCGTCGACGAGATCTCGGAGATGGGTGTTTTTCAGTCGTTCTTCGCCGATATCGGCGATCAGCAGTCGCTCGAAGACGACCTCAGCACCTACAGCTCCAGGCTGGAAAATA
>JAGQXA010000154.1 GCA_020436865.1 Saprospiraceae bacterium
AAGAAGCCAACTTCCTGAAAAAGGGAGGCGTTGTTGGGAAAATCGGACAGGGCCTGGTCGAACAGTTTTTCGGCCTCCTCGAAATGGCCGTTATACACGTATTGCTCACCCAGGGCAACGAAAAACGGCACGTATTCGGGGTGAATATGGATCGCTTCCTGCAGGAAGCCGACGATTGCGTCGGTTTGGTCGGTACCCAGGGTCGCCAGCTGATAGGCCGTCTTTACTCCATCCAGATACCGCTCCAGTTCCCCGGCGGAGGCCGTCTTCAGCCCTTGCACGAGGATGTCTTTCCCTTCGTCGAACTTGCCGAACTGCAATTGATAATCGCCCCATTCCAGATAGGCCGGCGTCAGATGGGGGTAGGATCCGACGACCTGCCGGTAGAGGCTGTCGAGATTGACATATTGCGAATGGTTGAAAAAGAAATAGGCCGGCGGCCAGTTCCAGCTCTCTTCGCCAAATTGGCCGGCCAGGTCGAGGTACAGTTTTTCGGCCTCTTCCGCCCGGTTTTCGTCGATCATGCGGCCGATCAGTTCTTTGGTGCCATAGTGCAGAGAGCTCAGCCAGGGGCTCAGGCGCACAGCCTCGAGCAAATACTCGGCGGAGCGCTGCAGGGAGTCGAGGTCGAGGTATTCGTTGGCCAGGTTGGCGTAGGGAATGCCCCAGGTGGGAGCCCAATCGATCGCTTTTGAAAAGTATTCGATCCGTTGCGGCGCAAAGTCGCGGGTACCGTTATCGCCGTACATATTGCCGTAGAGCAAGCCGATCTCATTGTAGATGTAGGCGGCCCGATTCTCGTATTCCAGCGCTTCCATCTGCTTTTCCAGGGCGCGTGCGATGTTGGCATCCTCGGTTTCGTCTTCGAGGCGAATGGAAAGTCCTTCGAAATAGAGTTTCTTCCCGATCAGGTTGCGATACAGGTAGTGATCCTCTCCCAGGATCTCGGCGGCCTTGCCCAGATCTTCCGCGTAGGCGGCATACTTGTCGCTTCCCAGGTAGCGATCCTTGAGTTCGCCGGCGCTGACTTTGAGGTAGTTGTTGAGGGCCTGCTGCGCTTCGTCCATGAGCTCGGCGGCCTCGCTGCTCAGGCTTTCTTCCGGCGAGCTGCCTCGGGCGGCCACCAGGCCGGAAGAAGAGTCGTAATCAAACTGTTGGGCCTTCAGAGAATCCAGCAGTTCCGGCACGATCTCGGCAAGCACGAGTTGCTGGTCGGTGGTTTGCAGCACGGGATTTTGCGAACGGGGCGCCTCCACCGGCACCATGTCTTCCAGGTAGCGACGCAGTTCGCGCACGGTGATCTTCTGGTTGCCGTCCTGATCGGCCATGCCCAGCAGTCCGTTGACCAGAAAGAAAGAAAAGACGCCACGTCCGCCGCCCCAACGCACGTCTTCGTAGCTGAATTCGCTGGGTTCGCAGGAAAGCACCTTGACCTCGCTGGTGGTCTTGGTCAGGATGCCGTTGGTGATCTGGGCGCCGGTCAGGTCGGCCCCCTGGATGTTATTGCCGGCGAGGTTGCCCGAGCGGCAGGCGTCGGTGATGAGAATGACTTCTACGCCCTTCCGGGTGAGCCCGGCCAGCACCCGCTCGATCAGGTTGATCTCGAGGGCGCCGCCGCCGAAGTAAACGCTTTGCGGCGAGTCGTAGGCGAGCAGGAAGCCCGGTTGGTCCGGCAGTTCCTTATCGACGTCGCCATGCCCGGAGAAAAAGATCACGGCCTTGTCACCTTCCTGACTGATCTTCAGCAACCAGTAAAGGTCTTTGACGATCTGCCCCTGGGTCGCCTGCTCGTTGGTCAGCAGCCGCACGTTTTCCTCCGGCAGGGATCCGCCGGCTTTCGATAGCAGGAAGGAGGCAAATGCCTGGGCATCCTTATGAGCATATCGCAGGTCGGTGATCTCCTGATAATCCGAAATTCCCACCACCACCGCGCGGGTCGTGGAGGAATCGACAAAAAAGGGCGTCTGGGCCGGAGAAGCGGCGGGAGCAAGACACAGGAGGGTCACAATCGTGAGAAGAGGGGATAGGTGTCGCATAACTTTTGGAATATCGCTCGTTAAAGATAGCGCTTTCCGCGAATTTTCCACATTTACCGCTCCAAGCGACGATCCAGGTCAGGCCTGAAAACAGAAAAACCCCACAGAAATCTCTTCCTGCGGGGTTCCGCTGCTATGGCGCCTCAGGTAGGGCTCGAACCTACGACCTACGGATTAACAGTCCGCCGCTCTAACCAACTGAGCTACTGAGGCTTATAATTTCCCTTGAGCGACCGATCTTCCGTTTGAAAATCCCTATCCGCAAAAGGCGAGTGCAAATTTATATTATTCGAAATAAAAGTGCAATCTTTGCGCCGTTATTTTTCGACAAGCTCGCAGAAAGATTTCTGTACGGGACCAAAGCGCCGGAGGCGACCCGCCGGCCGCAATGTGGTTGTTAGATAACAGAGATTTGCGGGCCGAAAGTTTCCTTTCCTGGACAAATA
>JAGQXA010000015.1 GCA_020436865.1 Saprospiraceae bacterium
ACATCGCTATCGAAAAGGATCAGGTTTTTCATACTCATTCTAGGTCGACAGTAACCCTACAATGATACGAAAAAAGTCCCAACCATAACTGATTGGGACTTTCTTCGCAAAATGCGGTCCGAAAGAGGGCGAAGATCAACCCTCGGAATCGGATTTTGCGAACTTCGTCTTGGCGAATTTCTTGTTGAACTTGTCAATACGGCCGGCCGTATCCACAAACTTCATCTTCCCGGTGAAGAAGGGGTGCGAAGCGTTGGATATCTCCAGCTTGACCAGCGGGTATTCCTTGCCGTCTTCCCAGGTGATCGTGTCCTTGGTGTCGGCACAGGAACGGGTCAGAAAAGCTTCTCCGCAGGAAAAGTCCTTAAAAACGACCAGGCGATAGTTTTGCGGATGCGTATCTTTCTTCATGACTGCTTGCTTTTGCTTTTTAACGGAGTGCAAAGATAATACTTTTTTGAAAAGGTGCACACACTTTTGCCGATTTTGCGCTATCCGGCTACCCCGACCAAAAATTCGCGGATGGCTTCGGCCAAAACGGTGGGGTTGACCTTCTCGAAGGGGTGCGGCGTGTCGGGAAGAAGCTGAAACTGGCCTCCCGGCAGGGCGTCGGCCGCTTCCTGGCTTTCGCGGCGGGTCACCATGTCGTCGCGATCGCCCAGCAGCACCAGGGTCGGGTTCTGAATGCCCGACAACGCTTCGGCCCGTAGCAGGTTGTGGTCGCCCAGCCGCAGCATCAGGCCGGCGGTGCGCAGCATGACCTCTTCCCAGTGATCGCCGTGGCGTTCTTTCAACAGATAAGCGAAGGCCGGCACCTTTTCCCGAATGACCTTTGGGTTCAGGCGCTTGACCTCCTCTTCGGCCTGCAGCGGATGCCAGTCGAACTTCGTGCCCAGGGTGATCACGTTGTTCACGCGCGACGGATAGAGGCGGGCCGCATTGAGCGCTATGTAGCCGCCCATACTGTACCCGAAGATATCGATGCCGCCGGGGGCGTTCTGGTTCAACCAGGAACCCAGCTCTTCTGTGAATTGTTCGGTGTGGAAGGCAGAGGCAAAGGACCTGCCGCCATGGCCGGAGAAGGTGTAGCGGTAGGTGATCCACCCATCTTCTTCGAGTTTCTCGGCCAGAGGGTTCATCTGTTGTCCGGAGCCCAAAGCTCCGTGAAGGAGTAAGAGTTGCCGCATGCGGGGGTCGGTTTTGTGGAGAAAAGCCAGACACGGGAACGCCCCTACAAGTTAGTAAATTACCCTATCAGAAAAAAGAGGGCGTCCTCAATATTCCAACAGGTCCACCAGGGCCTGACGCACTTTTTCGGCCGAGAGGATCATGGTCTGTTCTAGGGTGCTATTCAGCGGGATGGCCGGCAGGTTCTCCGAGCCGATCGTGCGCACGGGCGCATCGAGCCACTCGAAGCAGTTTTCCTGGATGCGGGCCGCCAGGCTTTGCGCAAAGGTACCGTTGACCGGCTCTTCGGTGACGACCAGGCAACGGCCGTGCTTTTTCGCCGCTTCGTACATGGCTTCGGTGTCGAGGGGGTACAACGTGCGCAGATCGAGCACCTCGATCCGGCCGTCGAGTTCTTTGGCGGCATTGATGGCCCAGTGCACGCCCATGCCGTAGGTGACGACGAGCAGGCTCTCGCCGGCCTTCGTTCGTTCCGGATTAGCTTCGAGGGCCGTGCGGGCTTTGCCGAACGGCAGCACGTAATCCTTGTCGGGCATGATGGTCTTGGCCAGTTCGGTACCGGGCACTTTCGACCAATACAGGCCTTTGTGTTCGAAGATCACGACCGGATTCGGATCGTAATAGGCTGCCTTCATCAAGCCTTTGAGGTCGGCGCCGTTGCTCGGGTAAGCGATCTTGATGCCGCGGATGTTGGTCACGACCGATTCGACGCTGGTGGAGTGATACGGCCCGCCGCTGCCGTAGGCGCCGATGGGCACGCGCAGGATCATACTGACCGGCCACTTGCCGTTCGACAGGTAGCAGGAGCG
>JAGQXA010000808.1 GCA_020436865.1 Saprospiraceae bacterium
TCCGAGGCCTTGCCCACCTCGAAGGTCTGGTGGATCACCCGCTCCATTTGAGCAAGGGCCGGGACCGAAAGGCCGGCGATCAGGAAAAATGGGAGGACGGTAGCGATGTATTTCATGCCGGAAAATTAAAAAAAATAAAGGGTACGGCAGTGCTATCTGCCGTACCCTTTATAACGGTCGGTCGTTGGGAATGTTACAAATTCAGTAACTCCATTTCTGCGCGGCTAGTGGCCGCTTCGTTTCCCGATTGTTCGATCTCCACGTTGGCCGGGGAGTAAACGACATAGGAAAGGTGTTCTTTGAGGGCCTCCTCCCCGATCCGGACCTGTTTGACCAGACCGGGCGATCCAATGCGGCAGGCGCCGTCGGTCGACTGGGCATACAGATTGTAGCGGCCCGCCCTGACCAGGGATTTAAGGAGGGCCTCCGTGCCGTTCTCGATCTGAACGGTCATTTGGACCCTAAGGTAGTTGTTGGACCACTCTCTGACCTCGACATCGCCTTGAATGTCCAACTGGACCAACTGGCTGCCGTCGAGATTGAACGATTTAACCAGCACTTTTTCGGCTCCCTGACCAAAGCCGGTCATCGCCATCAGAAGGAGCGGCACCCATACAGTAAGCGTAAAAAGTTTCATGGTGACCTCCTTTTTTTGTTCTCTAAATATACTGAAATTCTCCATAAAAGTCAATTCATTGAGGGATAACGGCGCTACTTTGCCGAATGCGCGATAAGGTTTCCAGCAGGGCTTCCAGGCGATCCAACGGCAGCATATTGGCTCCGTCGGACAGGGCGCTGGCCGGATCCGGATGCGTTTCGATGAAGAGTCCGTCGACTCCCACGGCCACTCCAGCGCGGGCGATCGTTTCGATGAGGGCCGGGCGCCCACCGGTAACGCCCTCTGCCTGGTTGGGCTGCTGCAGCGAGTGCGTGCAATCGAGCACGACCGGTTTCCCGAACGACTGCATCTGCGGAATTCCCCGGAAATCGACCACCAGATCGCCATAGCCGAAGGTGGTTCCGCGTTCAGTGAGCAAGACCCGGTCGTTTCCGGCTTCGACCACTTTTTCGACCGCAAAACGCATGGAGCCGGGGCTCATGAACTGCCCCTTCTTGATATTGACCGCTTTGCCGGTTCTGGCCGCGGCTTCCAGCAGGCTGGTTTGCCGGCAGAGAAAGGCCGGGATCTGCAGCACGTCCACATACCCGGCGGCCAGGGCCGCCTCTTCTTCGGTATGGATGTCGGTAGTGACGGGGAGGTCGAACTCTTCGCCGATGCGCCGCAGGATGCGCAGGGCCTTTTCGTCGCCGATCCCGACGAAGGAATCGCGCCGGGTGCGATTGGCCTTGCGGTACGAACCCTTGAAGATGTAAGGGATCTGTAGCCGTTCGCAAAAACGGCTTACCTGTTCTGCGATCTGCAGAGCCATCTGTTCCCCTTCGATCGCGCACGGACCGGCGATCAGGAAGAAGCTGTTGACGGGGTACTGCCGCAGGCGGCTTAATTCGGGATACATGGCCAATTCGATTAGGTACTAAAGGCAAGAACGCATCCAGCTTCCAAACCGTTCAGTCGGCAGGGAAACTTTGCCTATAGACCTTCGGCGCTCAACGAAGTTTAACGTGCAGACCGACCTGTACGAGCGATACTGCGTAGCCCAGTTCGGCGAACAGCCCGATGCGTTCGGCCGGAAAGTAGATCGCTCCGACAAAGCCGGTAGGCAGCACCTTGCCCGTGGCTTCCGGCACGGCGTAAGGCTTATTGGTCGAGGGCTCCGGATCGGGGGGCAGGGCGACGCCGATCTCGTCGACTGCGATCCGGTCGACGAACGACCGGTAATAGGCCAGCATGAACCCGCCGTACAGGTCGACCCGCTCGAAGCGGTTGGCGTGAAATTCTCCGCGCAATCCGGTCACCAGATGCACGTTCTCGTAGCGGGCCAGTTCGCTGCCAAACTCCACCACCGTGGCCGAAGTAGACGACGACAGTCCGGCATAAATGCCGAGTTCGAACAGCTCGCTGAAGCGATAGCCGGCCTGCAGGCTCACCGGCCAGATGTTGACCTGAGCCTGATCGGAAATAAAGGTCGGCAAAGCGCCGGCGCCGGCGTCGAACGACCAGGGGGATTTTGAAGATTGAGCGGCAACGCTGAGGGTCGCCAACAGGAAGATCGCGTTCCAGGTTAATCGTTTCATTGTCTTTTATTTTCAAGGGATCTTTGATCGCATTTCCGACCGCCGGTCAAAGCCCGGCGATCACCGTCCGTTCGGCCCCGCAAAGCTATCGCAAATAGCGAAACCAAACAAATAGAAGCAGAATTTTATTTTGAATCAAACATCAATATTGTTGTTTGATAAAACAAAATTCTACAAATTTCAATAATGCAGAATTATTAAGTAGAAGTGCGTATAGGTAAGAATTTTGTATCGCCGGCTTATCCGCCAGCCGAACAAAGCATTCCGCAGGCGGTCGGCGACCTTTGTTCTCATAACGCGGAGGAAGGGAAAAAGATACGGTTTTTGATGCTAGATCTTGGTAGGCCTTACCAACATCCAACATCCAAGATCTAGCATCACGCCCGTATCGCTTCGACGGGGTCCATGCGGGCTGCCTGGTAGGCGGGGATCAGGCCCGAGAGGACGCCGATGCCGACCGAGAGAACGACGCCCCAGATGACGTTGTCGAGGGAGAGGTAGATGGCGAAGGGGAGCACGGCCGACAGCATATTCGTGATGAGGTAGACGATGCCCAGGCCGAGGATGCCGCCGATGATACAGAGGATGATCGATTCGATCAGGAACTCGAGCAGCACCATGTACTGCTTGGCGCCCAGGGCCTTCTTGATGCCGATGATATTGGTGCGTTCTTTGACCGACACGAACATGATGTTGGCCACGCTGAACATCCCCACGAAGATGGCGAACCCGCCGATGATGAGTCCGGCGAGGTTCATGGCGCCGAAGATGTTGTCCATGATGGAAGCCAGGACGGAGATGTTATTGAGGGCGAAATTATTCTCTTCGCGCGGGCGCAGGCGGCGATGCGAGCGCAGCACCCCGGTCAGGTCGTCTTTGAGCTGCTGCAGGCTGACCCCCTCGGCTGCCTTGACGTTGACCGTCGAGCCGAACGGGTGGTTATTCTCGACGTTGGCGATCTTTTTCGCCGTTTCGTAGCCGACGAGCAGGGCTTCGTCCCAGTTCAGGACCTTCAGCAGGTCCTCTCCGGATTTTTCGATGACGCCGATGACCTCCAGCCGGTGTCCGCTGACCTTGATCTCCTTGCCGATGGGGTCGATCGCACCGAAGAGCTTATCCGCCACCGTATGTCCGATCACCACCTTGTTCATGCCGTAGTGGTATTCGGTGGGGGTATAGTAACGCCCCTTTTCGAAAGCCACGTTAAACAATTCGGCACAGTCGTAGGTGACGGCCACGGCAAAGACGCGATCGACGCTGTTGGAACGATACTTCAGGGTTTTGGCGCCGATGAACACGTGGTAGTCGACCAGGCCGGCCGATCTCACCTTTTCGCGGATCGCTTCGTAGTCGCCGTAGCCCGGGTTCGGGCGCCGCATGTATTTCCAGAAGTTCTGGCCGGGATCTTCGTTCCAGGGCATTTTCTGGATGTACAACACATCGTCGCCCAGTTTTTCGATACTGCCGCGAATGTTATCTTCCAGCGAATCGACGGCCGACTGTACGCCGATGATGCAAAAGATGCCGATGGTAATGCCCAGCAGAGAAAGGAAACTGCGGAGTTTGTTCCCTTTCAATTGTTGAAATGCCTGGGAGACACTTTCGAAAATGATCTTGATCAGCACCATCATAGCGTTCAAAGTTGTGAAACTTCCGGATAAAGGACTAATCTGCGCCCGAATTTCCACTTGCCGGACGCCGCCCAAGGTAGCAAAGCCGGGCCGGGCCGCCAAAAGGTTTCGATGAACGCCCGGATTTGAGCGGTGAAAAGGGTAAAACACCGACCGTCTTTCCGAAAACTTTAATGCAAAACGCACAGTTCTTAAAAGTATCTGCAATTGTTTATCTTTGTGCGCCGCAAAATCGGCCAGAACGGGATCGCCCGCGATCCGGTCCGTTTTTCCAAACACTTTAACTACACGTTCAGCATATAATGAGAACGAAACTCTCTCAGTTCAACTTCAACCTCCCCAAGGAATTAATTGCCCAGTATCCCGAGAAGAATCGCGATGAAAGTCGACTGATGGTGATCCACCGGGAAACCGGCAAGATCGAGCACCGGATCTTCAAGGACCTGCTCGAGTATTTCGACGACGGCGATGCCTTTATCTTCAACAATACCAAGGTGTTTCCGGCTCGCTTGTACGGCAAAAAGGAAAAGACGGGCGCCAAGATCGAAGTGTTCCTGCTGCGCGAACTCAATTCCGAGCAACGCCTGTGGGACGTGCTGGTCGATCCGGCCCGCAAGATCCGCGTCGGCAATAAGCTGTATTTCAGCGATGAGGCCGGCAACGACGTGCTGGTCGCCGAAGTGGTCGATAACACCACCTCCCGGGGCCGCACCATCCGCTTCCTGTACGACGGTTCGGATGAAGAATTCCAAAAAGAACTGAACTACCTGGGCAATACTCCTCTGCCCAAGTACATCACACGCCCGGCCGAAGAGATCGACCGCGAGCGTTATCAGACCGTCTATGCCAAGGAGATCGGCGCCGTGGCCGCTCCGACCGCCGGCCTTCACTTCAGCCGCGAACTGCTGAAGCGCCTGGAGATCAAAGGCGTCAATTTTGCCGAGATCACCCTGCACGTAGGCCTGGGCACCTTCCGCAGCATCGATGTGGAAGACCTTTCCAAACACAAAATGGACGCCGAGTATTTCCGCATCGGCGCAGCTGCCGCCAATACCGTCAACTACTCCAAGGAAAACCGCCATCGCGTCTGCGCCGTGGGCACCACCTCCATGCGGGCCGCCGAATCGGCTGTGTCGGCCGAAGGCCTGCTCAAAGCCGCAGAAGGATGGACCAACCTCTTCATCTACCCGCCCTACGA
>JAGQXA010000809.1 GCA_020436865.1 Saprospiraceae bacterium
CAGGTCTTCGCTTTTTCTAACCGACAATAGGACTCACGATGCGAAAAACCTCTTTACTTCCCGCTTTTTTCCTCCTCCTTTCCGTCCACTTTCTATTCGGCCAGCAAGCGCCTCTGGATGTGCCTTTCGGCGACCTCCGGGCGCGGAGCATCGGTCCGGCCGTCATGAGCGGCCGGGTATCGACCATCGCCGGGGTCGACAGCAACGCCAAGACCCTCTATATCGGCGCCGCCAGCGGCGGAGTCTGGAAATCCAACAGCGCCGGCGCCTCCTTCCGTCCCGTTTTCGATGAACACACCCAGTCGATCGGCGCCATCGCCATCGATCAGGCCCATCCCGATACCGTTTGGGTCGGCACCGGCGAACCCTGGGTGCGCAACAGCGTCTCGGTCGGCACCGGCATCTACCTGTCGACCAACGGGGGCAACAGCTGGGCGTTCAAGGGACTCGAGAACTCCGAGCGCATTGCCAAGATCGAGGTCCATCCCACCGAGCCGGCCACCGTGTATGTAGCCGTACAGGGCCACCTGTGGAATGCAAACCCCGATCGCGGCGTGTACAAGACGACCGATTTCGGGCAGAGCTGGGAGCGCATTCTCTTCGTCGACGACAATACCGGCTGCGCCGACCTCTCGATGGATCCCTCCGATCCCGATGTGCTCTATGCCGCCATGTGGGATCACCGCCGCAGTCCCGACTTCTTCCGCTCGGGCGGCCCCGGCTCCGGCCTCTACAAGACCACCGACGGGGGTAAGACCTGGAAAAAGCTCGACAATCTGCCTGCCGGCCAGCTAGGCCGATTGGCCGTGGCCGTGGCTCCTTCCAACCCGCAGATCGTTTACCTGACCGTCGAAGCCGAAAAGAAGGAAGATAAGGGCCTCTATCGCTCGACCGATGGAGGGGCGTCGTGGACGCTGGTCAATACCGACTTCAATACCACGGTGCGGCCTTTCTATTTTTCGCGCCTGGTGGTCGATCCGACCGATGAGAACAAGATCTTCAAGTGCGGCCTCAACCTGACTATCAGCGAAGACGGAGGACAGACCTTCCGAACGGTCGGTAGCGGTGTGCATTCCGACATCCACGCTGTATGGGTCAGCCCCCGCTACCCCGAGCTGGTGGTGATCGGCACCGACGGGGGCGCCTATCGCTCGCTCGACGGGGGGTACGAGTTCGAAATGTTCATGGACCTGCCCATTTCACAATTTTACCACGTCAGCGTCGACGATGCCGAGCCGTTCAACGTGTATGGGGGCCTGCAGGACAACGGTTCGTGGTACGGCCCCTCGGCCAGCCCGGGCGGCGTGGAGAACAAAGACTGGGAATTGTCGAACTGGGGCGACGGCTTTTACTCCTTCCGGCATCCCGCCGATCCCGAGATCATTTACTCGGAATCGCAGGGGGGGAATCTCGTGCGGTTCAACCAGGAGGACGGACAGAGCAAGGACATCAAGCCCTTACCCGGCGAGGGCGAACCCGAATACCGCTTTAATTGGAACAGCCCCATCCACCTCAGCCCAACCAATCCCGAACGCATGTATTTCGGGGCTCAGTTTCTGTTTAAGACCGAAAACCGGGGCGATAGCTGGGAGAAGATCTCGCCCGACCTGACCACCAACGACCCTCAACGCCAGCGCCAGAAGCAGTCGGGCGGTCTGTCGATCGATAACTCCACGGCCGAAAACAACGCCACGATCTATGCCATCGGCGAGTCGCCAGTGGCAGAGCGCACTGTTTGGGTGGGCACCGACGACGGCCTGTTGCAGGTCACTTCCGACGGTGGAAAAACCTGGACGAACGTGACCGGCAATATCCCCGGCTTGCCGGCCGGATTGTGGTGCAGCTCAGTGGAGCCCGGTCATTTCGACGCGCGAACCTGTTACGTCACCTTCGATGGCCACCGCTCAGGCGATAAGGGCGTTTACGTGTATAAAACCGAAGATCTGGGCCAAACCTGGCG
>JAGQXA010000810.1 GCA_020436865.1 Saprospiraceae bacterium
ATATCTCGCCGAATTGCAGCAGGCCGTCCCTCATCCGTTCTCTGCCGCCGTCGCGGAAGAGGAGTGCGAATAGGGGGCTCCAAACTTTTATTCATGCAAAAAGCCCTGTCGATGCGATCGGCAGGGCTTTTTGTTGCTTAGCTGGAAACGGGCAAGCTCCCGTTCCTCAGTTCCAGTTCGCGCCATCGGGCATCTGGGCGATCACGGAGTAGGTATCGCCCTTATTTCCCATGATCTGCTGCCAGAGATCTTCCGGTTTCGACTTGAAAAGGTAGTTGGTGTCCATTTCGGCGACCACCCAGGATCCGTAGGTCAGCTCGTCGAGCAATTGCCCTTCCGACCAACCCGAATAGCCGACAAAGAAGCGGATATTCTCCGGCTTGATCAATTGAGAGGTAATGAGAAACTTCAGCTTTTCGAAGTTCCCTCCCCAGAAAACCCCTTCGGCGACCATCATGCTTTCTTCCAGCAATTCGCCGACGTTGTGCACGTAGTGGATGGTGTCGGTTTGCACCGGCCCGCCAAAGAAGACCTCTGCATCGAATTCCGGAAAGTCGGCGATCAACTCGTCGACCCTCATCTCCAGGCGCTTGTTGAGGATAAACCCCAGGCTCCCCTCTTCGTTATGTTCGCACAATAAAACGGCCGATCGCTTGAAGTTCATGTCGACCATGAAGGGCTCTGCAAGTAGTACTCGTCCGCTTTTGATATCCGTTGCCGCCATAGTTTTTTGCTTGCTCGTGCAGGAATATCCGGCAATATCCAAGGTAATCGCGATAAAATCAATACCCGGCGACCGGCAATTACAGGCTGTCGGTCGGGATGGAGCGATCGACCTTCATGACGAAGCCGCGGAGGGTTTTACCGGTTCCTCCGACTTCGATGAACTCCTGTACGCCATCGTGGATCATATTCAGCATGGTCTGCGTCCACCGAACCGGCGCCGTCAGCTGGTCGATCAGGTTTTGCTGGATCTTCTCCGGATCGGTTTCGGGCCGGGCCGTGACGTTCTGGTAGATCGGACAAACGGGCGGGGCGAAGGGCGTTTGCCCGATGGCCCGCTCCAACTGTTCCTTGGCCGGCTGCATCAGCGGAGAATGAAAGGCCCCGCTAACCGGTAGAACGATGGCCCGTTTAGCGCCCAGTTCCTGCAGCTTTGCAACCGCCTGTTCGATCCCCTTCACGGTTCCGGAGATCACCAGCTGGCCCGGGCAATTGTAGTTGGCCGGCACCACGACCTCCTGGATCGAAGCGCAGACTTCCTCGATGATGGAATCTTCCATGCCGACGATGGCGGCCATCGTGCTATCGACCAGTTCGCAAGCCTTCTGCATGGCTTCCGCCCGCTGCTGCACCAGGCGCAGGCCGTCTTCAAAGGTCAGGGCTTTTGCGGCTACCAGGGCCGAGAATTCACCGAGCGAGTGCCCGGCGACGGCGTCGGGCCGGAAGGCCTCGCCGGCCATACTGGCCTTGACGGTCGAATGCAGGAAGACAGCGGGCTGGGTCACGCGGGTTTGTTGCAGGTCGTCGGCCGTACCTTCGAACATGATGTCGGAGATCCGGAAACCGAGGATATCGTTGGCCCGCTCGAAGAAGGAGGCCGCCAACTCGGAGGATTCATACAGGTCCTTGCCCATTCCTTCGAATTGCGAAGCCTGTCCGGGAAACACATAAGCTTTCATATCTTTCGTTTTGTTCGTTAGTGGAGATTGGCGCTGATGAGGTTCAGAAACTCATTCCGCGTTTCAACCCGCTGGAACTCGCCGGTAAAGGCGGAGGTAGTGGTCAGTGAATTCTGCTTTTGCACGCCGCGCATCATCATGCACATATGCGCGGCCTCGATCACCACCGCCACCCCGAGCGGCTGCAGGGTGTTCTGGATACAATGGAGGATCTGATCGGTGAGGCGTTCCTGCACCTGCAGGCGGCGTGCAAAAATGTCGATCACCCGGGGGATCTTGCTCAGGCCGACGATGTAGCCATTGGGTATGTAGGCGATATGGGCCTTGCCGAAAAAGGGCAGAATGTGGTGCTCACAGAGCGAATACAATTCGATATCCTTGACGATGACCATCTCGCTGTAGTCTTCACGGAACATGGCCGAGCGCAGCACTTCCTCTGGATCCTGCCGGTATCCCCTGGTCAGGAACTGCATCGCTTTGGCGGCCCGCTCCGGAGTTTTGGCCAGGCCTTCTCTGGAGACTTCCTCGCCGATCTTGGCAAGCACCGCTGCATAATGGCGCTGCAATTCGCCGGTCAGGTCGGGATCGGGATCGTATTGGTCGGATTCGTAATTTTCCATAGACTTACATTGCAGGTCGATTGGAGGTTATTCTCCGAAGTATTCGGCGTAGATGTTTTCGGTTTCCCATAGCTGGATCTTATGGAGTTCGCAGGCTTCTTCCCGCAGCTCCGGCTCCAGTTCTTTCCAGAACAGGATCACCAGGTTTTCGGTGGTCGGCTGCATGCCGGCGGGGATAAAGGGTACGTCCAGATTGAGATTGGAATGATCGACGCGGTCGACGATCAACCGCTGGATCATCTTGCTGAGTTTCTTGACGTCGATCACGAAGCCCGTATGCGGATCCGGATGTCCCTTGACCGTCACATACAAAGTATAGTTATGGCCGTGCCAATTCTTATTGGCACATTTGCCGAACATTTCCAGGTTCTTTTCCTCGCTCCACTCATCCACCCAGAGTTTATGAGCGGCATTGAATCGTTCGCGTCTGGTAATATACACCATGATGGTAACTTGTCCAGATATTGTTAACAAAGATGGCGGCTAATGGATCAGTCGACCGGCCGCCGGGGACCGACTGATTCGGGCCCAAAAGTACGAAGTTTTGAGTTATAGCCACCAAGAAGCCTCCCGGTCGGATCGAACTTTTCGGGGAGCTTTGGGCCCGGTTGGTCGCCACAGCCTTTTCATTGATCTATTTTGCTTCTTTTTTCGCAAGATCTTTATTTTCTTGGCAGTCGGGATCAATTTCCAGCAGATGAGCATGAGCACGATATTCGGGCATACTTTCGGCGGGCGGCTATTCCAATGGCTGAGCACCCGGATGGTGTACCATTCCCTGTTCTGGCTGATCCTGTTGGCGGTCTTGACTTCGATCGATCTGCTTGGCGCCAACCAGGGGATCTTTTTCACGCTGACCAACGAGCTGATCACGGTATTCATCTATGCCATGATCGTATACTTCAACATCCTGTATCTGATCCCCAATTACCTGACCAAGGAGCGTTTTCTGACCTACTGCGGGCTGTTGATCCTTTCGGTGCTGATGATCACCCCTTTCAAGGTGATCCTGCTCTACTTCAAGTACGCCGATTGGCCGGCTTATCAATCGCAACTGGTACACGATCTGAACTGGTACTTCGTGCCGAATTTCGTGGTAGCCGTCGGTTCCACCATCGGAAAGATCGTCACCGACTGGGCCCGGCAACTGCGGGAAAAACAGGAACTGGAGACTCAAACCATGCAATCGGAGTTGCGGTTCCTCAAATCGCAGATCAATCCGCATTTTCTGTTCAACACCCTGAACAACCTCTATGCCCTAACCCTGAAGAAGTCAGACGAGGCTCCGGAGATCGTCATCAAGCTCTCGGAGATGATGCGCTACATGTTGTACGAATGTAATGAGAAGCGGGTCCTGCTGAGCAAGGAAGTGAACTACCTGCGCAACTACCTCGACCTGGAACGGCTGCGCCAGGGAAAGAATATCGAGATCTCCTTTGCGGTCAGCGGCAAGATCAGCGATCAGAAGATCGCCCCGCTGATGTTCATCCCCTTTCTGGAAAACAGCTTCAAACACGGGCTCAATAATCAGATCTCGCACGGCTTTGTCGACATCAAACTCGACGTGAGCGAGCGGTCGATCCATCTGTACATCGAGAACAGCAAGCCCGAAAGCCTGCCCATGCCGGAACACGGCCGGCGCAGCGGCGGCATCGGGCTTGTCAACGTTCGACGCAGGCTCGAGTTGCTATATCCGGAGAAATACGAACTGACGATCCACGACCATCCTAAAACCTATGGGGTCGACCTGCAGATCGAACTCGACGATTGA
>JAGQXA010000155.1 GCA_020436865.1 Saprospiraceae bacterium
AGACGGCGCCTCCAATAGAGCCATAGGCCATGAAATGCCCCGAACACTAGGGCTAGTCCCCACCCGATCAAAGGTTTCTCCGGCAAGGCGAACATCGTCCATAATATGCCGACCGTAGCGGCCAGCGACCAGATGATCTTCAGCCGAAGCATGCTTCGAAAACTATCGATGGAGCCGTGGCGCCCGAAGTAGGACTCCAGGCCGATCCCGAACAGCGCAGCAGCGACCAGGCGAGCCGTAACCGGATCGTAATAGGGCCAGCCCATTAGCCGGAGAAACCATTCTGGATAAAAAAACAAAGGGATGGCAAATACGAGATCTACCACCGCGTGGAGTACAAACCACTTTCGAAGAGATTCAGGAACGGCTTTCATGGATTTTATTATTCATGGACCTGTACTAGTGGTTCGCCTGCATCTCGTGCCAGGATCTGTCCGATCGGGTCCAGTTGCAGCCCATGCTCCGCTGCAGTGTTCTCGAAAGCCTCTTTTTCCAGCGGATCGACGGCAACGAGCAACCCTCCGCTGGTCTGCGGATCGCAAAGGAGGCTACGCTGTACCTCGGTCAGCTGACCGATCTTGTGCCCATAACTTTCCCAGTTGCGGCCGGTACCGCCCGGGATGCATTTTTCGGTCAGATAGTACATTAATGCCTCGCGATCGAGCAAGGGAACCTGCGACATGGCCAATGCGGCGCTTACGCCCGAAGCTTCGCACATCTCTACCAGATGGCCCAACAGGCCAAAGCCGGTCACGTCGGTCATCGCCTGCACAAAGGGTAACTTTCCGAAGGTCGTCCCGATCTCGTTCAGCCTGATCATCGAATCGCGGGCCAGGGTGCTATGCGCCGCCTGGAGCTTATCTTTCTTCTGGGCGGTGCTGAGGATCCCCACTCCCAGCGGCTTGGTCAGGTATAACAAGGCCCCCGGCTGTGCTCCGGCATTCCGCTTGAGATGCTGTAGCTCGACCCGGCCGGTCACGGCCAGGCCAAAGATCGGCTCCGGGCTGTCGATGCTATGCCCGCCGGCCAACGGGATGCCGGCTTCGCTGCAGGCATTTCGGCTTCCCTCGATCACCCGGTTGGCGATCTCGGGCGGGATCTGCCCGATCGGCCAGCCCAGAATGGCAATGGCCAGGATCGGCCTGCCTCCCATGGCGTAAACGTCGCTGATCGCGTTCACCGAAGCGATCCGTCCGAAATCCTCCGGATCGTCGACGATCGGCATGAAAAAATCGGTGGTACTGATCACCGCCGTACCGTCGCCCAGATCGAGCACCGCCGCATCGTCGCGTTCTTCGTTGCCGACCAGCAGTCCCGGAAAGGCGATCTTGCCGCCCGGCTGATGCAGGATATGATCGAGGATTTTGGGAGAGATCTTGCAACCACAGCCGGCGCCGTGACTATATTGGGTAAGTCTATATTCCATTTGCATCTGCTAATTCCACTAGTCGTTGAGCTATTTCTTCCTCCAGTAAGCCGCTTGTCGGAAACTTCCACACTTGCTGAAAATCGGCCTTGTTCTCGGTCGCATACCGATACGACTTGTCGTAATACTGCAAAGCGATCTCGGCTGCTCCGGCAAAATCTCCGATTTCGATCGCCTCGATCGCCGCAGTCACGTTCTGTCCGCCCAATCGCTTACGAAGTCTGCCGAAGGCCTCCATGAGGTCTTCTTTGGGAAAACAGGCGTACTCCTCCACCAGATACCGGACCCGGTCCTGAAAATTGCGCTCCAGTTCGATCAGCGGTGCGTGGATCAATTGCTTCCAGAACCCTTCCGGTTGAAATACCCGCCCGATCGCCCGGCTCTCGTTCTCTACCCAGATCCTTCGTCCATCGTCGAGATTACCGACATAGGCGTGCAGATCATTTTCGAACTGTTCGACCGTCGGTTGCGAAAGTTCTCCCAAGGCGCCAAAGGCAGACCCCTTATGTCGCGCCAGCTGTTCCAGGTCGATCACTTGTTCACCCAGAGCACGCAAAGCTTTCAGGATCATTGTCTTGCCGCTGCCGGTCGGGCCACCCAACACAAGCAGGGGAAGCGAACGTTCAGCGAACTGGCTAAAGATCAGGTTCCGATAGGCCTTATAGCCCCCGCGCAGCACCAACACTTCAAAGCCGGAAAACGCTAATAACCAGGCTAGGCTACCGCTGCGATCGCCGCCGCGCCAGCAATGCAGTATCGCTTTCCCTTCGGGCGCCATTCGACGGGCTTCTTCGACGTACCAGCGCATTCTGGCCCCGGCGAAGTCGAGACCTCGCAGGAAGGCCTTCTCCGGACTTACCTGCTTGTAAAGGGTGCCAACCTCCACCCGCTCTTCATCGGAAAACAGCGGCAGGTTCAAGGCGCCGGGAATGTGTCCCTGCCGATATTCGGAGGGGGTCCGGACGTCCAGAAGGGGCCACTCCCCTACCCTCTGCAACACTTCTCCCGGATCCAGATAGTCCATGACGCTTGTTTCTTTCAATGCCCTCAAAGGTGCCGCTTTTTTGGAAGATAACGGCGTGTTCTTGTTTCAAATTTGGCATTTATGAGTTGAGAAAATTTTGAATGAGTAAAAATATTTATCAATAATTCACTTGTCTGTAATTTCTAATAAATACAAATTGACCGCTACCTGCTCAAAATTTTGCGGATCTTCTTCCGTTTCCCCACCTCCGTCATCTACCTTTGGGACCACACAATCCAGCATTAAAGCAATACAAGTATGAAGAAAGTCTTACTCACGGTACTCTTGGGAAGTCTTGGCCTCGTAATGGCAGCCCAAAACACGGTCGGCTTGTTGTCGTATGACCCCTCTGCATCCTTTGACGGATACAATCTGTTCTACCCGCACAACCAACCCAACGTCTATCTGATCAACAACTGCGGTCAATTGGTGCACGTGTGGAGCGACAGCTCCTCGCTTCGGCCCGGCAACACCGCCTATTTGTTGCCAAACGGCAATCTGGTAAAGACGAAGCGTCCGGCCGCGATCGCCGGCAATCCGATCTGGGCGGGAGGCGGAGGCGCTACCGTCGAGATCCGCAGTTGGGACAATGAATTGCTGTGGAGTTACGAACTCAACGATGAATTCCGGCGACTACACCACGATATCGAGCCGATGCCCAATGGCAACATCCTGATGATCGCCTGGGAACTGAAGACCGAACAGGAAGCCATCGATGCAGGCCGCGACCCGGGCCTCCTCCCCGATGGGGAACTCTGGCCGGACTACATCCTGGAGGTCGAACCGATCGGCGCCGACGACTATGAAATTGTATGGGAATGGCATGTATGGGACCACATGATCCAAGACTACGATGACACCAAGGCCAACTTCGGCGTCGTAAGCGACCACCCGGAATTGATCGACATCAACTACGACGAAAGCAACGGCGTGGCCGATTGGCTGCATTCAAACGCCATCGATTTTAACCAGGAACTCGATCAGATCATCTTCAGCGTTCCCACCTTCAACGAGATTTGGGTGATCGACCACAGCACCACTACGCAGGAAGCAGCCGGTCACACGGGAGGTTTGGGCAAACGAGGCGGCGATCTGCTTTACCGCTGGGGTAACCCGGCCGCTTACCAATCCGGAGGCGCCGCCGAGCAAACGCTCTTCTATCAGCACGATCCGCACTGGGTCGACGATTTCCTGGATTTCACTCATCCGTATTTCGGCAAGGTAGCTGTATTCAACAACCGGGCCGGCAGCGATTTTTCGACCGTCAATATCTTTACCCCTCCCTTCGACATGTACGATTGGGAGTATCCGCTCGACGGCAGCTACTGGGGGCCCACCGAATCCGATTGGACCTACACACATCCCGATCCGGAAAAGATGTACTCGACCGGTCTGTCGAGCATTCAGTTGCTACCGAACGGCAATACGCTTATCGGTGTTGGCCGCACCGGCTATGCCTTTGAACTCACCCCCGACGAGGAAATCGTCTGGGAATATGTCACGCCCCTAAAGAACGGAAACCCGGTCGAACAAGGCGATACGACCCTGGTCCTGAACGATAACCTCACCTTCCGCATGAAGCGCTATCCGGCCGATTTTCCCGGCTTCGATGGAAAAGAACTCGACCCCATCGGATATATCGAAACCAATCCCGATACGAGTTTCTGCGACCTGCTGATCCCAACCATAGAGGTTCTGTCCGAGTATCAATTGGTGTTTGCACCCAATCCGGCGGGCGATCAGGTGACGATCGAATGGAAAGGCATGCCGCAATCGCAATTTGAAGTGTACGATCTATTAGGACGACTGGTTACGTCCTTCAAGGCCTCCGGCGGCCGTAAATACCTCGACACTTCGGCCTGGGAACAAGGGATGTACTTCGTGCGCATCGACGGAAAGGAAGTTCGAAAACTCATGATCCAACGGCCCTAAGGCCATTTGACGAGATCCTTGACGGATGGCCGGAAATTACCGGTCATCCGTCAATACCACCACTCATCCAGATACTTACCGAACACCTTCGCCAGATTCTCGGCATCGGAGATGCCTCGGTGATGCACGCCGGTAAACTCAAACCCCTCCGACTCTACGACCGAACGAAGGCCCTTAGGCCGGCGAAGTCTTCGCAATTCCTGATATTGTCGCTTGAGGTTGATGTGGGCTTCCGCCCACTCGTCGTCCATGTCGTGCAAGCGGCAATCCTGGATCAGCATCTTCCGGTCGAAGTTGCCCCATGAACACAAGAGGTAGTCTTCCTCCCAAATACCCGCCCAGTCCTGGAACTCTTCGATCACCTCCGGGAAAGTCCGGCTGCGGTCTACTTCATATTGCTCGATCGTCGTAAGCTCCCGGCAAAAGGCCGACAAGGTCGGATTGAGGATCGGCCGAACAAAACGGTTGAAGGTGCCGAGCACCTCGCCATACCGGTTCATGCGCACCGCGCCGATCTCGATGATCTCCTGCACCATGGAGGGAGGTCGACCCTGCCAACAGGTGGCTTCCAAATCAAAGATGATAAAGTTCACTTCCTCGTTATTTATTCCAGCATCCAGCCCCCCCTACCCGCGCTCACGCAGGAACTGTCTTAATTCCCGCAATTCTGCCTGCAGGGTGTCGATCTTGTCTTCCAGGACCCGGGTGTTGTCCATCGTCATTTCGTCGACGAAAATGGCATTTGCCAGTGACATTCCGAATATTCCCCCTACTAACACGACTACGACAAAGTAGAACCGCGTCAGGCCTACCGCCATGGGATTGTGCAGTCGTTCGGCGATCAGGGCCGGTATTTCGTTCCAACCCTCTACCGTAAACATCTGAAAGATGGAATAGGCCGAGATGAGTGGATTGCCAAAGAATTCCGGAGCGATGTGACGGTAGAAATGGCAGGTAAAAAGGGCCAGCACGAAGTTTAGGAAGAACAGGGCCAGAAGCACGAATACCGACGATTTGATCGCCCGCACCAGACCTTGCATGATCATGCCCAGATGCGGAATGAAGCGAATGAAACGGATCAGCCGAACCAGGCGGAACATGCGCAAAACCAGTAACAAACTGGTGTTGGGCAGGGGGAAGAAATTTTCGAGCAAGGTAGGCAGACTGAGCACGACGATGAGAAAATCGAACTGATTCCAGCGATTCCCGAAGTACCCGGCCGGCTTCAAGCTGCTCAACTTGACGATCGCCTCGATCACGAACAGCGACAGAAAGAAATGGTCGAGCAAAACCAGCCAGCTTTCATGTTCCAAAGCCGGGAAGTACAAGGCACAGATCACGATCGCATTGAGCGCAATGGCGACCATCATGTTCCGCTCCGAAAGAAAAAAGCGCTTCAGCATGTTCAGTTGTGAATTGGTATGTCCTCCGCCCGGTACCAGGGCTCAATCGATGATCTCGTCGATGTTGTTCCAGTGAGGATCTACCATCGGCACCGGGGCTTGCATCACCTTTTCCAGTTCGTAGTGATCCAGCCGGTTGTGGTAGAAATACAACAAATGAAAATCTTCGCTCACAAAATGCCCTTCCTTGTTGATCTTCAGCACCTTGGCCGGATGATAAACACCGAGATGCTTGAGCCCGTCGCGGATCAGTTCGGCCGGCTCCCAGGAGATCTGCTTAGCCAGGCGGATCTCTCCTCTCTCCTCGCGCTGTTTCAGTTCGGCCTGCAAATGGGAGATCGCCGTTTCCATATCTTCGCGGGTGAAGAAATGATCGTCGGTCGGCAGGCGAAGTACCGCGTAGAGATCGAGCGAAGGGTTTTGAATGCGCAACAGGTTAAAGGCTGCAAAAGCCACCAGATGACTTGACAGAACCACATTTTCGCGGAAATAGCGCTCCACCACGCGGTCGGCCAGGATCTTGGTGTACTCTGCCTCGCGCTGCAGGTCGGCCTCCACTCCTTCTGCGCTCAGGAAGTAGTCTTTCACCTCTACCACCTGCCCTTTCGAATCGTGGCTGACGCCGTTCTCGTCTACAAAATTGCCCAGCACATCGAGCGGTTTCCCGAACGCCAACGTGATCTCGGAAGGTTGTGAAAACACCTTCCAGGCAAACTTCAGGATCTTGCGGATGCTGAAGCCGAAATCTCGTTGCCGGAAGTAACGCTCTTTGCCGGTGCGCCGCAGGTGTTGATCGATCAGGTAGCGGGCTTCGAGCACGACGTGATACCCCAACACTACCGGTACGATGAAGATCTTTTGGTCCTTTCCACTTTCGTACATCGCCCGTTGGGCCTCTACGACGGTCCCGAGCAACCCCATTTTGAGGTGGGTTTCCAGGGAGCCCGAACGCGAACGGGTTCCGCCGGGAAAAAACAAACTGTTGGTGCCGCGCTGCAGCGAGAGGTTCGACATCGACTTCAGTACCTCCAGGTAGATCGGGTTCTTTTTGCGGCGGTCTACGCGATAGGCGCCCAGGCGATTCATGAAGTAGGCCGTATAGCCGGTATTATAAAGGTTCAGTCCGGCGCCATAGCTGAACGACGGCAAGCCCAGCACCTCATCCATCACATATCCCACCAGGATCGAGTCGAGATTGCTGAAGTGTGTCGGCAAGACCACTACAGTGCCCTTGTTGATCAGACTGCGCACCGTGTCCAGTTCGCCGCGGGCGACCAGGCGCTCGTAGAGTTGGTGCCGGGAGGTATAGAGGCGTCGAAAGTTGCGGCTTGCCGCGGCATTTAGCAAGCGCTTGAAAAAGAAGGTCAGAAAGCGCCGGGCAAATCGAAACGTCTTGATGCTAAAGGTCCCCACGATCTCCTCGGAGTAGCGATGGAGGATGCGGCGCAGCAGCATTTCGTTGGTGGCGCGGGCCTCCTCCTCTTCGCGATCGAGCGACTTCACTATCAGTCGATTCTGCACCTTCTTCCAAAACTGGCGTTCGTCGGGCGGATCGACCTTCCAGGGTTCTTCCTTGATGCGGATCTGTTCGAGGTAGATCGTTTTCGCGATCAGGTCGCTAATGCGACCGCCGTACTTCTTCAACAAGCGTTCGAGCGTAAATTCGTCGATCTCCCGGATAAAGTTCCGGCGGTCCTGGTGCAGCTTGTAAATTGGCCATTCCTTGATGTCCGGAATAACGTGTGGGTATAACTTTGGCCTTTTTCTCTTGATCATTGCTCTGAAGTAATTGCGGCCTTTCCCTATTTCGGGGAGGCCTGGAAACCCTGATTGAGCTCCTCGATGAAGGCGAGGAGCTCTTCTCTGCCGTCCGAAGTGTTCGCCGAAGTGACAAATTCCTGCGGAAGGCTGTGCCAATGCTGCAAAAGTTCCTGGCGGATCGCGGCGATATTCTTCTCGATATCGACTCCCTTCTTTTTTCGATCGGTCTTAGTGTAGGCGATCACGAAAGGAATATGCATTTCACCGAGCCAGTTGATAAATTCGATGTCGATCGGCTGTGGCGGCACGTTCGAGTCGACCAGCACAAAGGCGCATTGCAAATTCGAGCGATTTTGCAGGTAGTGGGCGATCATTCGCTCCCATTCCTGTCGCTTTTTCTTGCTGATACGCGCGTAGCCGTAGCCCGGCAGGTCAACCAGATACCAACGGTCGTTCACCAGAAAGAAATTGAGCAGTTGGGTCTTTCCTGGAGTGTTGGAAACACGGGCCAGATTGTTTCGACCGACCAGCATATTGATCAGGGAGGACTTCCCGACGTTCGATCGGCCGATGAAGGCATATTCCGGACGCGCGTCTTGCGGGCACTTCGCCTCGTGCGGAAAGCTACCGATAAAAGTGACATTGTGAAAATCCATGGAAAGGCTCCGTTTTGGCCCGATGTGCAAAGCTAATCATTTGTACCCGCATAGCGGCATGCTCCTGCCAAAACATCCACAATATTGGCCGGGCCGACTGAGCAATTCGGCCTTCTCTTTTGTTAAAATGGGTTAATGTTGCAAATTTGCAGTGCAGACCGGGCATCAGTCCTTCTCAACCCAGCGTTGAAACTTCGCTACCGACCACTAAACACGACCGCCATGAAGAGAATTCTATTTGTCCTGCTTTCCCTGTCGATCCCTTGCTTTCTTCACGCCCAGTTCCTGCTGGGTTTCAAGGGAGGACTCAGCACCACGGAGGTAAATCCCAGCGATATCGTCATCCAGGGCGACGGCACCGGAACGCTCACCATCGGACTGGAGAATATCAACTTTGGGGTGCATGGTGGATTGTGGATCCGCGCCGAGATCGGCAGCTTCATTATTCAGCCGGAATTTCTTTATAACTCCAATAAGGTCGATTACCGCATCGAAGACTTCCGCTCGGGCGCCACCTTCGACAAGATCCTGCACGAAACCTACGAAAGCCTCGACATCCCCGTGATGGTCGGCTTCAAGTTCGGCTCTCTGCGGCTGCAGGGTGGCCCCGTCGCGCATCTCCACCTCTCTGCCAGTTCCGAACTGAAGGAGGTGCCTGGCTATGACCTCAATTTCGATGAAATGACCTACGGCTGGCAGGCCGGCCTGGGGCTCGACATCTGGCAGATCACGCTCGACGCGAAGTTCGAAGGCAATTTCACCAAATTGGGCGACCACATGACCATCTTCGGCAACGATTACGATTTCGACAAAACGCCGAACCGCATCATCGCCTCCCTTGGTTTTTTCTTCTAACCCAGACCCGGCATACAACCATGTACGCGAATCACCCTTCCTTATTACTGAACCCTTTGAAGGAATACTCTGAATGGCGACCAAGCTTGGAATGACGGAGGCCGAATTGATCGACTCTTGCCTTGCCAACGATCGGCTGGCACAGAAGGAACTGTACGACCGGTATCGCAAGGCCATGTACACCCTGGCCTACCGGATCACGGGCGATTTCGAATCGGCTGCCGACGTGTTGCAGGATGCCTTTCTCAAGGTGTTCAGGGGCTTGCCGGCCTTTCGCCGGGAATCCACCCTCGGCGCCTGGATCAAAACGATCGTCATCCGCACCGCTTACAGCGCCATTCGAAAAGAAAAGATGTACTTCGAACCGATCGACGGCCAGGCTAGCAATGAGTTTGTCGACTGGGGCGATTACCTCCAGGCCGAATACCTGGAAAAAGCGATCCTCGCTTTGCCGGAAGGCTATCGGGCGGTATTTGTGCTGATCGAAGTCGAAGGTTACTCCCACAAGGAGGTGGCCGACATGCTCCGCATCTCAGTGGGCACCTCCAAGTCGCAGCTGTTCTACGCCAAAAAGAAACTGAAGAGTACCTTGAAAGAGTTTGGGTATTGATCGACAGACATAGTAAAAATCCGCCGTTTTCATCTTTCATCTGATCGAGATGGAATTGCACGAACACAACAAAGACCGCCTGCGTGACGCGCTCAGAGAATTGCCTTCCTATGAGCCTCCCGACGACCTGTGGCAACCCATCCAGCGCGAGCTGGAAGAGGGGGAATCGCGTCCGACCCTCGAACGGGCTATCGGCAAACTACCGGAATACGAGCCGCCGGAAAGGGTCTGGATATCCCTGCAGGACAGCCTCCAGGGGCAAAGCCTTCGATCCCGGAAACTTCGCCGTTGGTATCCGGCCGCCGCCGCCGCTCTGTTGGTCGGTGTGATCTTCACCTTCTGGAAGCAGGGGCAATCCCACTCCGACGACTATCAGGTAACAACCTCCTACTCGGTGGAATTCGTCGATCAGGACCTTCTTGCCCCCGACTGGGAAGAAGACGAGGCGGCTTTTGCCCTGGTCGAAGAATGGTGCGCGCAAACACCGCTGCTTTGCAGTAATCCCGACCTTCAACTATTACAGCGGGAATTACAAGAACTGACCTCGGCCAAGGAAACGCTCGTGGCCGCCCTCGACCAGTATGGCAACGACCCCGACCTGATCGGTCAACTGGCGGAGATCGAACTCGAACGCACTTCGCTACTCAAACAGATGCTCGAACGCATGATCTGACTTGTCACAACCTTAAACCGGAACCGTCGAAATGAATAAATTGTCGAACTGTTGGATGACCTTATTGCTGTTGTGCGCTGCCGATTTCGCCATTGCACAGTCTACTCCGATGCAAGTGGTTACCAGAACGGTAGAGAAGACCCTTCCGTACCGCAGCGGCTCCGAAGTGAATATCGAAGGCGAAAAAGCCGAGATCGTCGTGGAAACCTGGGACCGCAACGAGGTGAAGATCGTGCTCGAACTCGTCGCCAAACATCCCGACCGGGCCGTGGCCGAACGCGATGTGAAGAGCATTAAGTTCTCTATCGATCAGCACGGCGACATGATCTATTTCCGCAACTATATTTCGCCCGACGAAGGGCAACCTAAGCCGGAATCGACGCTGAAGGCCATCTATACCGTCACGCTGCCCGACGAATGCCCGCTTTATCTCAAGAACTACTTCGGACTGGCAAATGTCAGCAACCTCTCCCGTTTCCTTCGCCTGCGTACGGAATTCAGTAATGTGTTCCTGCAAAACCTCAGCGGCGATATCGGCCTCACCACGCGTTTCGGCGACCTCAATGCCCAGGGTCTCTCCGGCACGGTCAGCATCGACGCCCGTCGCTCTGATATTACGCTGCACGATATCAGCGGCGATTTCGACATTCGCTCCACCTACGGGATCATCAAACTGTTCACCGACGAAAGTCTCGTCAACCTCAATATCGAAGCGGAAAAGTCGGACGTTTATTTCTTCGATCCCAAACCGGGCATTTATGGGTACACCCTGACAGCTCATTATGGCAATATCAGCGTACCGAACGACCTCAAATTCAATTTTCTGGAGAACAGCTCCGCCACCAAGCGCTGGAAATTCTCTCCGACCAAGGAAATGGCCACCATTTCCATTAAGATCTCCTTCGGCGATATCGTCATTCGAAATCCCTAGCCTTTATCTGAACTAGCTCATGGTTCGACGCACGGCTTCTTTCCAGCCGTCGTACAATCGCTCCCGTTCGGATTCGTTCATCTCGGGTTCAAAAGTGGCCCCTAACTGCCAGGCATTATCCAGCTCTTCGGCGCGCCAATATCCCACGGCAAGGCCGGCCAGATACGCGGCGCCCAAAGCGGTCGTTTCGATCATCTGCGGACGCTCGACCGGTACGCCGAGGATGTCGGACTGAAACTGCATCAGCAGATTGTTGGCGCTGGCCCCACCGTCGACCCGCAGCGCCTTCAAGGCGATGCCGGAGTCCTTCTCCATTACCTGCAACACGTCGCGCGTTTGGTAAGCCAGCGACTCGAGCGTAGCCCGGATCAGGTGGGCTTTACTCGTGCCCCGGGTCAACCCGAAGATCGCGCCCCGCGCGTACATGTCCCAGTAAGGAGCGCCCAGGCCGGCAAAGGCAGGCACGACATACACCCCTTCTGTCGACGGTACTTTCATGGCGTAGTATTCGGAATCCGGAGAATCGTCGATCAGTTTTAGCCCGTCGCGCAGCCACTGGATCGCCGCCCCGGCTATGAAGACACTACCCTCCAACGCATACTGCACCTTCCCCCCTACCCCCCAGGCTATCGTGGTCAGGAGGCCGGAATGTGAAATAACCGGCTGATCGCCGGTATTGAGCAACATAAAACAACCGGTACCGTAAGTGTTTTTGGCCATTCCAGCTTGCCGGCAGACCTGCCCGAATAAAGCGGCCTGCTGGTCGCCGGCGATCCCGGCAATGGGTATCGCTGCGCCGAACAGCGACGAATGGGTATGGCCGTAAATTTCACTGGACGAGCGCACCTCCGGCAACATAGCGCGAGGTATGTCGAGGATGCCGAGCATGTGCTCATCCCACTCGAGTTGGTGTATATTGAAGAGGAGCGTCCGACTGGCGTTGGTCAGATCGGTGAGATGCAGCGCTCCTCCGCTCAGCTTCCACACGAGCCAGCTGTCGATCGTCCCGAACAGGAGATCGCCCTTTTCCGCCAGGGCCCTGGCGCCTGGCAGCTCGTCGAGCATCCACCGGATCTTCGTGCCGGAGAAATAGGCATCGAAGAGAAGACCGGTTTGCTGGTGCAGATACTCGCTGTGTCCGGCCGACTTCAACTCGTCGCACAGCGCCGCCGTCCGCCGGTCCTGCCAGACGATAGCGGGATAAATGGGTTCACCGGTATGCCGGTTCCAGACTACCGTAGTTTCGCGTTGGTTGGTAATGCCGATCGCCGCAATTTGAGATGGCTGCAGCCCTTGTTTTTGCAATACCTCCCGCGCTACCGTTAGCTGGGTCTGCCAGATCTCCTCCGGATCGTGCTCGACCCAACCGGGTTGCGGATAGTATTGGGTAAATTCCTTCTGGGCCAGATCGACGATCGTTCCGCGACGGTCGAACAAGATGGCCCGGGAACTGGTGGTTCCCTGATCCAATGAGAGAATATACTGCTCCATAACTGATCGGCTTTGGCCAAATATAGAAAAAATCTTTCCGGGGTTTAAAGTGTTAAGATTAGCGATTACTTTGCAAACCCCAATAGCTCTAACCCTATCAATGCACTTGATCTCAGTATGGACGTCACTACCCTCCCCTTTTCGGAAATCCCGCAGTTTTCCAGCCGCGACAAGGCTTATGTCGAACAGGACCCACGGCTCCGGCCCTTCTACCGGCATCCACCAACCCTGACAGCCTTCGCCGACGCCCTGGCAGCAAAGCAACGCGCCGACATCGACCGGCCTTTACTCCTGCGCGTTCTAAGAGACCAATACGCCCAGCTCGACCGGGAAGAGGCGGTGATAGCCAACATCGAACGACTGGCCGATGAAAAAACGTTTACGGTGGTCACGGCCCATCAGCCGTGTTTATTCACAGGCCCCCTTTATTTCATTTACAAGATCGCCTCGGCGATCCGCCTGACGGAAGTGTTGCAGGCGACCTATCCGGACTATCACTTTGTTCCCGTGTTCGTAACCGGCGGAGAAGATCACGATTTTGCCGAGATCAACCACGCGCACTTGTTCGGGCAAACGATCGAGTGGGAGAACGACGAGGCAGGGCCGGTAGGGCGCATGAAAACAACCACCCTGGATGAACCATTAGCGCGCCTCCGGGAAATCCTGGGCGATTCGGACAATGGCCGTCAAGCCTTCGATCTCGTAGCCACGGCCTACGGCAACCACCGGCAATATGGCATGGCCACGATCGATCTGGTACACCAGCTCTTCAAGCGGTGGGGCCTGGTTGCGCTGAGCATGGACCATCCGGAGCTCAAGAAGCGGTTTCTCCCGATCATGGAGGAAGAGCTTTTTTCGTCGCCTTCACAGCCGCTGATCGAGGCTACGACCCGCCAACTGGAAGAAGCCGGATTTTCCGGCCAGGCCTATGCCCGGGAGATCAACTTATTTTACTTGTCTGACCAATCGCGCGAACGGATCGTGCGCGAAAATGATCGGTACCAGGTGTTGAACACCGATTTTTCCTTCTCGGCAGAAGAACTGCGGCAGGAACTGCAAACCCATCCGGAACGCTTCAGCCCGAACGTGATCCTTCGCCCTCTTTACCAGGAAGCAATCCTCCCAAACCTGGCCTATGTGGGCGGCGGCGGCGAGTTGGCCTACTGGCTGGAACGCAAGTCGCAATTTGCCCATTTCGGGATCGATTTCCCCATCTTGATCCGTCGCAACTCCGTGCTTTGGATCGACAGCAGTGCAGCCAAACGTATGGAAAAACTAGGGCTGAGCGAGCGAGACATCCTGCGTAAGACCGACGACCTCATCCGCGAACACGTACATGCACATGCATCGGAAGAGCTAAACCTGCAGGCTGAAAAGGAGGCCCTGAACGAGCTGTTCGATCGGGTCGCCGGCAAGGCCGGCAAGGTAGATCAGACTCTGGTCGGCGCCGTCGAAGCCGAAAGGGTCAAGCAGATCAAAAGCCTCGAGCAACTGGAAGGCCGGCTGGTGCGCGCCGAAAAACAAAAACACGAAAATGCGATCAATCAGATCCGGAGCATTCGCGACAA
>JAGQXA010000811.1 GCA_020436865.1 Saprospiraceae bacterium
CAGCCATCCTGGCGCTTCTCGATCGGCGGCGTGCTCTCCGACGAGGCCTATTACCAGGAGGGCTTCGTCACCCCCGGCCTGATGAACGTCGCCTCGATCGGTCCGGCCCTGCAATTCGACTACCGGTCGGAGCAAAAGTTCTCCGCGTCGCTGCGGGTCCGCATTCCGGCCATTGCCCTGGTGAGTCGCAGCGCCTATCACAACTCCGTATCCATGCCGAACAGCGGAAAAGCGGAAGGTTTCTTCGCACAAGGCACCCAGCTGGAAAGCCTGAACCGCCACCGGCAGCTCAGCCTCTCGGCCGCCTTGCACCGCCGTCTGGGCGAGCGCTGGCGGGCCGGACTCGCCTACGAGTTCGACTGGGTCAAGAACAGCCTGCCGCGACCGCTGGCGCTGAGCCGGCACCAAGTGAGCCTCTCTTTTCAATACACCTACTAAAATTTAGAAATATGCTGATCCGCTATATCCTCCTCCTGGCCCTGGCCGCCCTCTGCCTGCAGGCCTGCCAAAAAGACCTCATCGGCGAAGCGCCGAAGGCCGACCCGGAGTCCGTTTTTTACCACATCTGGAAAGATTTCCATGAAAACTACGGCCTCTTCGGCCCCAAGGGCGTGGATTGGTACGACCTGTACCAAACGCTGCACCAGCAGGTCGACCCGCAATCGACGACCCGCGAACTTTACGACCTCACGATCGCACTTCTGTCGCCCCTGAACGACCGGCACGTCACCCTCTACCCGGCCAGCGATCCGGAACTGCCCCGCTGGAGCGTCGACCTGACGGAAGGGGGCGTGTACGTCACCGAAGATTTCGACCTGGAGGTCGTGAAAGACCGTTACCTGACCGGGCTGCACGAGCCCCTACCCTACCTGCAATACGGCTGGGCGGCGCCACAGATCGGCTACCTGCACATCCAGCACATGGACGGCAAGCAAAAAGACTATGAACAAGCCCTCGATGAGGCCCTGCAATTCTTCGGCGATGCCGAGGGCCTGGTGCTCGACCTCCGCGACGATGCCGGTGGGTTCGATCCCATCTCCCAGTATGTGGCCGGTCGCTTCGCCTCGGAGAAGCGACTGTACATGACCAGCCGCAAGAAGAACGGCCCGGGGTCCGACGATTTCACCGAAACGGAGGAATGGTACGTCGAGCCGACCGGCACGTCTCAATTTACCCGGCCGATCGCCGTGCTGACCAGCGGGTCAACGGCCAGCGCCGGCGAAACCCTACTGCTGGCCCTGCGCACACAAGGCCACATCACCCAGTTCGGAGCCACCAGCTCCGGCAACTTCTCCGACGCCCCGATGTGGGAGGCCCCGAACGGCTGGACGTACACCATCTCCGTAGGCGACTACCGGGCGGCCGACGGGCAGAGCTACGAGGGGATCGGGCTTAGCCCGCAGGTGGAAGTGCTCAACCAGAAGGAAGAACTGCAAAACGGCCAGGATAAAGCCCTCGAAAAGGCCATCGAATGGCTCCAGTAAGACCAGTTGCGTAACCATACCAAATCACCCGATAAATCACCAAGATCATGAAAGTACCATTCTTGCTCCTCGTCCTCGCTCTTTGTCCGCGTATCATTTTTGCGCAAAACCCGGTACCCAACTCCAGCTTCGAGCTCTGGATGGACAACGAGCCCTTCGATTGGTTCACCTCCAATCTGCCCGACCAGGCCGGCGACAATATTACCCGCACGAGCCCCGGACATAGCGGCAGCTACGCCTTGCGCGGCGAGGTGTTGCCCACGCCGGGCGCTCCCGACTTCCCCTTCGTGCCCATCCTGGAGAGCATCACCAGCGATTTCGGCTTTCCGGTCGACGACGCCTATCCGTACCTGACGCTTTTCTACCAGTTCCACCCGGCCGCGCCGGGCGATCAGCTGTTCGTGTTCGTCGGCGTGCTCGATCCGCAGGGCAGCGTCTTCGGTGGCGGCTTTGCCGCGATCGCCGAACCTTCCGACACCTTTGCCTTGCTGAACCTGCCGTTGAGCTATGAGGCCGGGCAGCCGCACCGGGCCTTCGTCACGATCTCCATCGTCAATGAGGGTCCGAGCGAGCAACCGGCGATCGGCAGCTACTTCGTGATCGACGACATCGCCATGGGCGGCCCGCTGACGGCCGTCACCGATCGCCGGGCCGAAGCCGGTGAGCTAAGAAAGATCTACCCGAACCCCAGCGCCGGCGAGTTGGAGATCTCCTTTGCCCTGCGGCAAAAAGAGCAAGTGCGGATCGACCTGTACGATCTGACCGGCCGGCCGGCGGCAGCGATCTTTTCCGGTGAATTGCCGGCCGGTGAATACCGCCAGGCCTTCGATGCCGGCCAGCTCGCCGACGGGCTCTACGTATGCCGGCTCGCGACAACAGCCGGGGTGAGTAGCCGGAAGGTCCAAATCGCCCGGCCATGAGCGCCCTGATCGAAGCAGCCTTGATCCGGCTAGCCGGAGAAGGGGACACCTACCGCTTCGCGGGAGTCGAAGTAAGCGTAAAGGTGCGCAAGGCCGACAGCCTGCAGCAGTGGTCGCTAATGGAATATACCGCGCCGGCCAGGTTTTCCGGTCCGGGTCTGCACTACCACAAGATCATGGAGGAGGGGTTCTACCTACTCGAAGGAACCCTTACCTTTACGATAGACGGCGAAGATCTCGAGCTTGGAGCCGGAAGTTTCCTGAAGGTTCCACCGCTGGCTGTCCACGCCTTTCGCAACGATTCCGACGCACCTGCCCGGTTCCTGGTGTTCATGGCTCCCGGCGGGTTCGAGGACTACTACCCCGATCTGTTACGCTTGATGGAACAGGAGGAACAATGGCCTCCGCGCGACCTCGGTCGCCTGCACCGCTTGTTGGAAAAACACGACACCTTTTCACACACTTAAATCATCTGTTATGAATTCCAAAGCTCTC
>JAGQXA010000812.1 GCA_020436865.1 Saprospiraceae bacterium
CACGCGATCCTGGCCGCCAAACTCGACATGCGCGACAAAGCATACGAGATGTACCTGCGCACGGCCAGACTAGACCTCGACGACTACAACAACGATACCGAAGACGGTTGCCATATTACCAGCATGGCCGGTACCTGGATGGCTGTGGTCAAGGGCTTCGGCGGTATGCGGGTATTCGACGAACGCTTGCATTTCGCGCCCTACATTCCGGAAGGGTGGAGCTCGTATTCTTTTAAAGTGCGTTTCCGCGGACATTTTCTGCAGATCTCGGTGCGACAATCCGGCATCGCCATCCGCAACCGTTCGCCGGAATCTCTGTCCGTTCTGGTCTATGGGCAGGAATGCCTGCTTCCGGCAGACCAGACCGTCGAACTGAACTTAAAGACCGCCTAACCAATTTTGACCGAATAAATGACCTCGTTTATGAAAAAATGGATGTTCTTATTGATAGTGCCCGTCCTGTGGGTGGGCTGCACCAACGGCACGACCGAAGAGAACGGCGCTAACGGTACGGAAGTTACCCCGCCCGGCAATCCGGTCGTCGGGGCTGAGCAGGGCGCGCCCGTCAGTCCGCAAACCGAAAAAGTACTGGGCTTTCTGGCCAACAACTTCTGGGTAGTGGAAGGCTATGTGAAAGGTACCCGCAATACCGAGGCCTACAAGGCCAACCAGGGACGTTGGTACCAGTTGCTCTCTGACGGAACCTACACCTACGGTCAGTGGGACAAGACCACCGGTAAGGGAGTGTGGTCATACGATCCGCAGAAAGCGCTGGTGCATCTCGATTCCAGCAAGGATGAAGACGACGGCGAGTATTCCCTCAAGATGTCGAAAGACGGCAGCTTGATGGTCTTGATCGGAACGGAACGCTATGGCCAGAACAGCATTCAGATGAAACTGGGGAACTATGTGGCCGTGCCGGATAGCGTAGAGCCCCTTCAGGCGCACTAGGCCCCTGTTTTTGTAATATACCCTGTCGGTAGCGATTGTGGGAGAATATAGCGGTGCGAACCGGTAGGGCTATCAGTGGAACTATGAAATTCAGAATGTTGCTCACTGGGTCGTTGCTGGCCATTCTCCTCTTTTGGGCGTGCCGGAACGATCCTTCGGTCGCCGCCGGGCAAGTGGAGCAAACGACCGAAGCGTCGCCCGCGCGGCTAAGGGCCAATGTGCCCCGGATGCAGTTCGATCCGCTCTGCCCCGCTTTGATCACCCCCGTACAACTGGAGGGGGTAGCGACGACGCTGAAACTAAGCGACTACTTCACGGATGTGGCCGCCATCGACTCGATCGCCGTGCCGCAGGGCCTGGCGCTCGATCGCTCGGCCAATCGCTCGGAGCTGAGCGTACGGATCGTCGGCGACATCGGAAGCCTGAGCGTCCTTTCCTTCTTCGCCGGGGAAAGCCGGTACGATGCGCTGCTGAAGCGGCCGAACAAACGCAAGGTGACCCTTCGGCTGCGCGATCAAGGCTACCGCGAGGTTGCCTTGAAAGGGGAAATGAACTCCTGGAATCCCGCCGACGGGCAGATGAAGTTGAACAATGGGATATGGGAGCGCACTTTCGAAATCATGCCCGGCGACTACCAATACCTTTTCGTCGTCGACGGCCGCGAACTACGCGACCCGAAGAATCCGAAGACGGCCCCCAACGGCATGGGCGGGACGAACTCCT
This sequence comes from Saprospiraceae bacterium, assembly GCA_020436865.1. GTDB lineage: Bacteria > Bacteroidota > Bacteroidia > Chitinophagales > Saprospiraceae > JAGQXA01. The sequence continues at coordinate 1,675 of JAGQXA010000812.1, forward strand.
TACTTTCGCTTCCCAAACCCGACCCCCTCCGGCTGCCGAGCCTGTACACCAACCGCTTTGAGGGGAAGGCCATCGAGATCGGCATCCCGACTGCGGGCAAGTTGATCGCCTTTTGGGAGAACCGGCAATTGGAAGTGACCTACCACGGAAATTTCGGGACGGTGGAGATCCCCGACGAAGCCGCTGAGCTCCATCGCTCCTACGTTCGGGCCTACGCCCAAAATGAATTCGGCCTCAGCAACGATCTGCTCATTCCTCTCGACAACGGCCGGGTGCTCGACCGGCCTTCGCAATTATCGCGGCTCGATCCACAAGCCCAGATCATGTACTTTGTGCTGATCGACCGCTTCAATAACGGAAATCCAGGCAACGACGATCCGCTGGAAGATAGCCGGGTGAGCCCCCTGGCCAATTATCAGGGCGGCGATCTGGCCGGCATCACCGCCAAGATCCGCGACGGATATTTCCGGTCGATGAACATCAACTCGATCTGGCTTTCGCCGATCACCCAGAACCCGTCTGAGGCCTATCAGGAATATCCGGAGCCTCGCCGTTGGTATTCGGGCTATCACGGCTATTGGCCGGTTTCTTCTTCCCGGGTCGACCACCGCTTCGGTACGGAGCGTGAATTGATCGAATTGGTGGAGACGGCCCATGAGCACGGCATCAGCCTCTTGCTCGACTACGTCTGCAACCACGTGCACGAATTGCATCCGATCTATCGGGAACATCCCGAGTGGGCCACCCGACTAGATCTGCCCGACGGCCGGAAGAACCTGCGCCTTTGGGATGAAGAGCGCCTGACCACCTGGTTCGATTCCTTCATGCCCACCCTCGACCTGGAGGATCCGCAGGTCGTCGAAGTTCAAAGCGACTCGGCCCTGTACTGGGTGGAGAAATACTACCTCGACGGATACCGGCACGACGCCACGAAGCACATTCCGATCGAGTTCTGGCGGGAATTGACGCGCAAGCTTCGCTCGGAGGTCGTGCTCGGGCAGGATCGTCCGGTCTATCAGATCGGCGAAACCTATGGGGGCCGCGAACTGATCGCCAGTTATATCGGTACCGGACTGCTCGACGCCCAATTCGATTTTCCGCTTTACTTCGACGCGCGCGAGGCCTTTGCCCGGCCGCAGAGTTCTTTCGAGGCGCTGGCTAATTCCCTGCTAGAGTCGTTCCGTTATTTTGGATACCACTCCTCCATGGGCTATATATCCGGTAATCACGATCAGCCTCGCTTTATTTCGCTGGCCGGTGGCGATCTTTCTTTCGATGAAGATACAAGGGAGGCTGGTTTTGCCCGTCAGGTCGGAGTAGGCGATCCCGTGGGCTATCGCCGCTTGCAGATGCTACAGGCCTTCAATTTCTGCATTCCCGGAGTGCCGGTGATCTATTACGGCGACGAGATCGGCCTGCCCGGCGCCGGTGATCCGGACAATCGGCGAATGATGCGCTTCGACGGCTGGTCGGAAGCGGAGGCTCAAACCAAGGAGATCGTCGAGAAACTGACCGAACTGCGCCGCAACCGCTTGTCGCTGATCTACGGCGATACGGAGATCCTGCACGTCAACGATCAAACCCTGGCCATTGCCCGGAGCTATTTTGGGGAATTGACCGTCGTGGTGTTCAACAAGGGCGGGGAGGAGCAAACCGTGCGGCTGCACCTGCCCGAGCGCTTCCTCGGACAAGACCTTCGCGCGCAGTTCGGGGCGAGCCTGGAAGGGTCCTACAAGGAATGGAGCGTGACCTTGCCACCGAACTCCTTCGAGTTGCTCACAAACTGATCGGGAAAAAAATTCTACGCCATATGAAACGTATTTCTTGGACTCTCTTTTTATTACTCGGCTTCGGACTTTTGACGATCCCGGCTTGTCAGTCGGATCCGGAAGCCGCCGATGAAGATGCTGCCATGACTGATCAGCAAGAAGGCCCGCTCGATTGGGTGAAAAATGCCAATATCTACGAGGTGAACGTCCGCCAGTACACGCCGGAGGGAACTTTTTCGGCTTTCGCGGAGCATCTCCCGCGCCTTCAGGAAATGGGCGTCAAGATTCTTTGGTTTATGCCGATCTATCCCATTAGCGAGAAGAACCGGAAAGGAACCCTGGGAAGTTACTACGCCATTTCCGATTATAAAGCCGTCAATCCGGAGTTCGGTACCATGGAGGAGTTCAAAGCCCTGGTCGACCGCATCCACAGCATGGGCATGAAGGTGGTACTCGACTGGGTGGCCAACCATACTGGCTGGGATGGGCCCTGGATCGAAGAACATCCGGAATGGTTTACCAAGAACGCAGAAGGAGAGATCACCGATCCGATCGGTAAGGACGGTAAGTCGTGGGGATGGACCGATGTGGCCGACCTGGACTACGAGGTGCCGGAAATGCGGGCTGCCATGATCGATGCCATGCAATTCTGGGTACGGGAGGCCGATGTGGACGGCTTTCGCTGCGATGTGGCCGCAGAAGTGCCCGACGACTTCTGGCTGACGGCCCGCCCCGCCCTGGACTCCATCAAGCCGGTGTTCATGCTGGCCGAAGCAGAGTATCCTACACACCGCAATAACGGCAGTTTTGACATGTCGTACGGCTGGTCGTTCCATCATTTGATGAACGATATCGCCCAGGGCAAAAAAGACGCCACGGCCATCGATACCTGGCTGGCGGACGATCAGACCAAGTATCAGAAAGGGTACCACATGCAGTTTATCACCAATCACGACGAGAACTCCTGGAACGGTACCGTGCAAGAGCGACTGGGAGAAGGCGCCGACGCCATGGCCGTTCTGGCCTTCACGTTCGACGGGATGCCCCTCATCTACAGCGGACAGGAAGCCGGCCTGGATAAGCGGCTGGAGTTCTTCGAGAAGGATACCATCGACTGGGGGAAAGTGTCCAAAAAGGCTTTTTATACGACCCTGCTGGAACTGAAACGGGACAACCCGGCCCTTTGGAACGGCCAGGCCGGAGGAGCTATCCAAAAGATCCCGACCAGCAACGACCAGGCAGTCTATGCCTTTATGCGAGAAAAAGGCGACAACCGGGTCGTCGTGATCCTGAATCTGAGCGCCGACTCTCAGGAAGTCAAGCTCATGGGCGGCGATTTTGCCGGCGACTACACCAA
>JAGQXA010000813.1 GCA_020436865.1 Saprospiraceae bacterium
CGCCTTCCTGGCCCAGCATCTGGTGGAGTTGACCGATGATGTAGGTGTAGCGCGCCTTTTTCAGGCGGTCCTTTTCCAGTTTGATCGCCCTTTCCAGGAAATAGATCGCCGGCTGATACTGCTTTTTTTGGATCTGGTAATAGGCCTGCACGGCAGCCAGTTCCCGGTGAACGTCTTCATAGGTGCCGGGATCGCGTTCGAGCTGGGTCATGAGGCGTTCGGCGCCCGTATAGTTGCCCCGTTCGATGTAGGTACGGGCCAGCCAAAGCACGCCTTCCTGATAGGCGGGGCGGTGTTTGATCCAGTACTTGTCGGGTTTGCTCGCTTCGTAGGTAGGATCTTCCATGCCGAGGGAGATCGTCGTTTCGCCCGGCACGATCGCTTCTTCTTCGCTTTCCTCTTCCTGAGCGGAATCGTCCGGTCGTTTGTCGGTGGTCGATTTGCTCCTGGTCGAACTCTTCTTCTTTTTGCTCGACTTCTTCTTTTTCTTCTTCTTCTTGCTGGGTTTCGATTTCTTCTTTTTCTTCTTCTTGACCTTTTTGTCCTTCTTCTTTACTGGCTTCTTCTTCTTGACGGCTGCTTTCTTCTTGCTGGTGGCGGAAGGACTGAACTCCTTGACCATGTATTCCAGGGTTTCTTCGGCCGTTTCGAAGTCTTGTTTCAGATACTGCGCCTTGCCGGCCAGCAGGTAGCAATCGTCGGTCCAATGGCTGACCCGGTGCAGGGCTACCACGACCGACACCCGCTTGATCGCATCGTCGAGTTGGGCGGCCACGGCTTGCGGGTTATCGGCTGCCCGGTACTTGTAGATCGGGAGCAGTTGGTTGAAATTGTCCTGATACTGACCGCCGAGGGCGGTCATGCTTTCGTTGACCAGCACGTTGGCATTGTAGTATCCGTTGAATTCGGCGGTGGTGTTTTGATAGAATTGAGCCAGCGGCGAAATGTCGTTACGGCTTTTCTGCGTTTTACATCCTCCCAGGCCGACGAACAGCGCGGCAATCAACAGAATGCGAGTATAGGTCTTCAATTTGCTCCAGTTTTTATCCTCTAAAAAGGGGCTGATTGACAAAGTTTTGCGAATTTTGCTTCAGGCGCGCGCCCAGGGCGCGGCGAGGGTACAAAAGTACGTGATATTATGCCGACAACGAAATACTTTTCCCAAGCTCAAGCGTTTAGTTATCGGCATGAGCCGCGAGGCTCTGGTTGCGGGATCGGGCCAAATGGCCTTTTCGCGCGTCTTGAGTATAACTGTTTATCGCTAATTTTATTTTACGACCGGCCTTCTTCGGCGCCGGCCGGTTTCGACTGATCTCAATTCTCGAGTTATGGCAGAGGAGCAAGCGGGCAAAAAGAGTTTGATGGAACGTCTCCAGCACACCTACCGGCTGGTGATCATGAACAACGAAACCTTCGAGGAGATCGGCTCCTACCGCCTGTCCCTGCTCAACGTGTACATCGCCTTGAGCACCTTGATGGTGTTGGTGGCTATTCTCGTCGTTTCCCTGATCGTTTTCACGCCGCTCAAGCGGCTGGTGCCGGGTTATGGCGACGTAAGTTCGCATCCGGAACTGATCCACCTCAACCGCGAGATCGATTCCCTGAGCGAGGCGCTCGAAGCGCAGCAGGTGTACACCGAAAGTTTCCGCAAGATCCTCGTCGGCGATGTAGAAACGATCCAGGAGGTGCCGGAAGAGGAATATCAGCCCGGTGACAGCACCTTGCAGGTCGACCGCATTAAGGAGGATGAGATCCTTCGCCGGGAGGTCGAACTGGAAGAGATCCAGGAAATCGCCCAATTGACCAAAGCCAATAATTTTTCTTCGCGCGACCTGCCGCTCGAACAAATGTACTTTACCCCGCCTCTCAGCGGCGAGGTGAGCGCCGGCTTCGCTCCCGACAAGAAACACTATGGGGTCGATGTGCTGGCGCCCAAGAATACAGCGATCAAAGCGGTCATGGACGGTTGGGTGATCGCTTCCGACTGGACGCTGGAAACCGGAAATACCATCGGCATCCAGCATGCCAATAACATCGTAACCTTCTACAAGCACAACTCCGTGCTGCTCAAAGAGATCGGCAGCTTCGTCAAGGCCGGCGAAGCCGTCGCCATCATCGGCAATACGGGTACGCTCTCCGACGGCCCACACCTCCATTTCGAACTCTGGTCGAAAGGGGTGCCCGTCGACCCGGCCCAATACATCAATTTCAATTAATTCGCCACGGACCCGGTTTTTTTGACCGGAATTCTCGAATTTTGTCTCAGCCCTTTCCTCGAACCGCCACGCTGATACAACCATGCTGACACCGAGTGGTTGGGAAGTTCCCGAACCACTTTCGTTTGACTTATTATCCTAACTTTGTACTGCTGCAAAAGCGACTCTTCGATCACCTCCGGCCGCCGGAGGGTTCGGCATTCTGGAAATCGCCACAATCTTTTATGGATGGAACAGGAGCCCAAACTGGAGCAAGCCTTTAATGAGAAAGGGGAAACGATCAGCCCGATCTTGCCCGAAGGGGTAAAGAATTTCATGATCGATATCGACGGAACGATCTGCGACGATATACCCAACGAAGAACCCGAACGCATGGGCACGGTCCTGCCTTATCCCGATGCCCTCAAGATCATCAACAAATGGTACGACGAGGGGCACATCATCACTTTTTTCACCTCCCGTACCGAAGAACACCGGGCCATCACCGAGGAGTGGCTGCAAAAACACCAGTTTCGCTACCATGGCTTGCTGATGGGCAAGCCCCGTGGAGGCAACTATCATTGGATCGACAACCACATCGTCAAAGCTACCCGCTTCAAGGGGAAATTCACCGATCTGGTCGTCAAGACCAAGGAGATCGAAGTGTTCCGCTCCTGAGTTCAAGCCTTCCGCTCCAGTAGATCCGCCAAGGCCCCCTTCACTTCCGGATATTGAAAGGAAAACCCGGCCTTCTGTACTTTCCCGGCCGCTACCCGCGTGCTGTCGAGGATGGTGTCGGCCATTTCCCCGAAGATCAGCCGCAGGCTGAAGGCAGGAATCGGAAACAACGCCATCCAGCGCCCGCTCACCTCTTGCAGGGCCTCCATCAACCCGCGATTGGTCACAGGCTGCGGGGCGACGGCATTGTAGGTGCCCGCCAGGGCTTCCTGCTCCATCGCGTAGATGAACAGGCGGCATAGATCGTCGATGTGTATCCAGGAATACCACTGCCGGCCGTCGCCGAAGTAAGTTCCGGCGCCGGCCCTGGCCGGCAGGAGGATCTTTTCCAGGGCTCCACCGTGGGTCGACAACACGATGCCGGTGCGAAAGGCTACCGTTCGGACGCCCGTGGTCCGCACCTCGTCGATGGCCTTCTCCCACTGCTGGGTGCTTTGCGGCAAGAACCCTTTTCCGGGTTTCGAATCCTCCGTGAGCCACTCGTCGCCGCGGCTGCCGTAGTAGCCGATCGCGGAGGTGCAGAGATAGGTGTCGATCTGGCCGGCAGAGCCTTCGATCGTTTCTTTTAGGAAAAGCGTGCTCTCGACCCGGCTGCGGATGATGAGCTCCTTGCGGCGATCGGTCCACCGGCCGTCGGCGATCCCGGCGCCCGCCAGATTGATCAGCACCGATACATTCTGCAACGCTTCCGGATCGATCTGCCGGCGGGAGGGGTCCCACGAAAAGGTCGGGAAGGTAGCCTTGGGACTGGACTTCCGGCTGAGGTGAGCGACCCCGTATCCCCGCTCGGTCAGCAATTGACTGAGCCGGGTTCCGATCAGGCCGGTTCCGCCGGCGATGAGCGCGTTCTTCATGGTATGAGCGTTTGAGCACCGCTATAACAATGCCCGCCGGCAAAGGGTTGTGGTTTTCTTGCGAAGGCTTTACACCTGGAAAAAATTTCAGAGTCCGGCCATTTCTGCTAACTTAGGGCTGCAATTTTGCAGCTACCATCAACATACCCAAAACGATCGATATGAACTCCCGTGCACTCGTACTGCTCTTTGCCCTTTTCCTGGCGATCGGGTGGGGCTGCGGCGGCGACGGATCCAGGCAGCAGCGTCCGCCTGCCGACTGGACCCG
>JAGQXA010000156.1 GCA_020436865.1 Saprospiraceae bacterium
GCTGCCGTGATCGCGAGAATTTCGGCATGAGCCGTTACGTCCTGCAGCCGCTCGGTCTGGTTACGGGTCCGGGCGATGATCTGGTTCTGGGAAACGACGACGGCTCCCACGGGGATTTCCCCTTCTTCGTAAGCCAGGCGGGCCTCCCGCAGTGCCTGTTCCATGAAGTGCTGGTCGCTGAAGATGGTGAACATGGGGCAAAGATAAAGGATAAAGGGGGAAAAGGGAGAAAGGGCAGATGCAGGTACAGTTGGCAGGTACAGTTGGCAGGATCCAAGGATCATTGGAACCAAGGAACCCCTCCTTAGGAGGTTTGGAAGTTTGGGGCCAATTTTCTTACCTTTGCGCATGGAAAAAGAAAAAATAAACCCCGACAAGTTTTTCAGGGAAGCCTTCACCTTCGACGACGTCCTCTTGGTTCCGGCCTATTCGGAAGTCTTACCGCGCGACGTCGATATTTCCACGCAACTTACCCGCAATATTCGCCTGAACGTGCCGATCGTTTCGGCCGCGATGGACACGGTCACCGAGGTCAAGTTGGCCATTGCCATTGCCCGGCAGGGAGGGATGGGCATTATTCACAAGAATATGACCATCGAGGCGCAGGCCGAGCAGGTGCGGATGGTCAAGCGTTCGGAGAGCGGCATGATCATCGATCCGGTCACCCTCCTGGCGGAGGCCCGGGTGTCGGATGCGCTGGAGCTGATGCGCGAATTTCGCATCGGTGGTATTCCGATCGTCAGCAAGGACAATCGATTGATCGGCATTCTCACGAACCGCGACCTGCGCTTCGAACTGGCGGTCGACCGCCCGGTGAGCGAGCTGATGACCTCGCAGAATCTGGTCACGGCCCCGGTCGGCACTACTCTGGAGCAGGCCAAAGAGATCCTGCAGCGCCACAAGATCGAAAAGCTGCCGGTCGTCGATTCGCAGGGCGTACTGGTGGGGCTCATCACCTACAAAGACATCATGAAAGTGCAGGACTACCCGATCTCCTGCAAGGACGATCTGGGCCGCCTGGTCGTAGGCGCCGCCGTCGGCGTAACGCGCGATATGCTTGAGCGGATCGATGCCCTGGTCAATGTGGGCGTCGATGCGGTCGTGGTCGATACGGCGCACGGGCATTCGATGGGCGTGCTGGAGGCCGTGCGGGAGGTGAAGAACGCGTATTCCGACCTGCAGGTCATTGCCGGCAACGTCGCCACGGGCGAAGGAGCTAAAGCGCTGGTCGATGCCGGCGCCGATTCCGTAAAAGTGGGCGTCGGCCCCGGCAGTATTTGCACCACCCGGGTCGTGGCCGGCGTCGGCGTGCCGCAGCTCACGGCGATCTACGAAGCCGCCAAGGCGATCCGCGGATCGGGCGTGCCGGTCATCGGCGACGGCGGCGTGCGCTACACCGGCGACATCGCCAAGGCCATCGTGGCCGGCGCCGACGTGATCATGGCCGGCGGACTGTTCGCCGGCGTAGAAGAGGCTCCCGGCGAGACGATCATCTACGACGGTCGAAAGTTTAAGGTCTACCGCGGCATGGGCTCCCTCGGCGCGATGGCCCTGGGTTCGAAAGACCGCTATTTCCAGGACGTCGAAGACGACCTCAAAAAGCTCGTGCCCGAAGGCATCGAAGGCCGGGTGCCCTACAAAGGAACGCTGGCGGAAGTGATGGTGCAGTACATCGGCGGCCTGCGCGCGAGCATGGGCTATTGCGGGGCCGGCAGCATTCGCGAGATGCAACAGGCGAAGTTTGTGCGCATGAGCCCGGCCGGCGTGCATGAGAGCCATCCGCACAACATTACCATTACGAAGGAGGCGCCGAATTATAGTCGTAGGTAATATAGTTGATTGGTTAATTGGTTAATTGGGGGCTCCTAATCAACTAATCAACCAATCTCCCATCTTGCTGTTCTAACATCGATGACGATCCAACCCATTCCTCCCGACAAAGCCGTGCTCTTGTTCGACGGCGTTTGCAACCTCTGTAACGGGTTTGTGCAATTTCTGATCCAGCGCGATAAGAAGGGGAAATACCTGTATGCGTCGCTGCAATCCGACGAGGGGCAGGCGTTGCTGCGGGAACACGGTTTATCCACCGAACAGATCGATACGGTGGTGATGATCGAAAACGGGAAGGCCTACACCCATTCCGACGTGGGGCTGCGCGTCTTTTGGCAACTGGGAGGCGGCTGGGCTTTGCTCTATCCGCTGCGTTTGCTGCCCAAATTCTTTCGCGACGGCGTATACAACTGGATCGCGCGCAACCGCTATCGCTGGTTCGGCAAGCGCGAATCGTGCATGTTGCCCCGTCCGGAATGGAAGGAGCGCTTTCTCTGAATCCCAACTCTCCATACCCATATCCCACATCTTTTCCCTACTTTTGCAGCCTAAAATTTCGAGCAGATGACCAAGCGAACTGAAATTGCGGCTGTGCTGGACAAGCCGGCCCTGAACGAAACGATCACGGTGATGGGCTGGGTGCGCGCGTTTCGTTCCAACCGTTTCATTGCCCTGAACGACGGCTCGAGTTTCGGCAATCTGCAGATCGTCGTCGACCAGGAACAGACAGACCCGGCGCTCCTCGAACAGATCAAGTTTCACGCCTGTCTGAGCGTGACCGGGAAGCTGGTAGAATCGCAGGGGGCAGGGCAGTCGGTAGAAGTGCTGGCCGAGCAGATCGAGATCCTCGGCGGCGCCGATCCCGAGAAATACCCCTTGCAGCCCAAGCGGCAAACGATGGAATTCCTGCGCGAGAAGGCCCATTTCCGGATGCGGACGAACACCTTCAGCGCCGTGTTCCGGGTGCGGCATGGGGTGGCCTTCGCCATTCACAAATACTTCAACGACCGGGGCTACTACTACCTGCACACGCCGATCATCACCGGCAGCGATGCGGAAGGGGCGGGGGAGATGTTTCACGTCACCACTTTCGAACCCAATCATGCGCCGACGCTGGAAGACGGCAGCGTCGACTGGAAGCAGGACTTTTTCGAAAAACCCACCAACCTGACCGTTTCCGGTCAGTTGCAGGCCGAGATCGGGGCCCTGGCCCTGGGTAAGGTGTACACCTTCGGACCGACCTTCCGGGCCGAGAACTCGAACACCTCGCGCCACCTGGCCGAGTTCTGGATGATCGAGCCGGAAGTGGCATTTTGCGACATCTACGGCGATA
>JAGQXA010000814.1 GCA_020436865.1 Saprospiraceae bacterium
ACGCTGGGCGGCAGCGGCGACCTGGAGAACGAGATCATCGTGCGCGGCAACTCGCCCCGGGGCGTGCTCTGGCGGCTGGAGGGTATCGAGATCCCCAACCCCAACCACTTTAGCGCGCTGGGCGGCAGCGGTGGCGCCATTAGCATGCTCAGCAGTAGCACCTTATCGACTTCCGATTTCTATACCGGCGCTTTCCCGGCCGAGTTCGGCAACGCCTCTTCGGGAGTGTTCGACCTTAACCTGCGCACCGGCAATAACGACCACCGCGAGTACGCCTTCATGATCGGCGCGCTGGGGATCGAGGCGGCGGCGGAAGGGCCCTTTTCTGCCGGTGGCCGCGCCTCCTATCTGGTCAATTTCCGCTATTCGACCCTGGCCGCGCTGAAGGCAGTAGGGCTGAATCCGGTGGGCGACGTGTTGCCCGAGTACCAGGACCTCTCCTTCAAGGTCAATCTGCCGACCGGGAAGATGGGCACCTTTGGCATTTTCGGCCTGGGAGGCACCAACCGCGCTTTTTACGATCCGGAACCCGATAGCCTTTCGTGGGTGGATACGGAGTTCGAAGAGTATGGATTCGAAGAGCGCAACAAGGTCGGCACCCTGGGCCTTTCGCATCGGTTGCTGCTGACCGACCACAGCTATCTGCGCACGGTGGTGGCCGTTTCGGGTGAAGATTACACCGAAGAGATCTACTGGCTCGATTCCGAAAACAACTACGACCGCGTGCTCGACGAAACGGCCCATTTTCTGACGAAAACGGCGCGGGTGTCGTCGACCTACACGCACAAGTTCAATGCACGCCATACCTTGCGCGCCGGAGGCATCGCCAGCCATTATGACTTTTCCTACGACCTGCAGTACGTCGACGACAGCGAGGACGTACTCAAGACCGTCTTCGCCAGTGAAGGAAAAACCCAGCTGTACCAGGCATTCGCCCAATGGAAGTACCGGCTCAACGATAAGTGGACGCTCAACAACGGCGTGCATTACACCTATTTCGCGCTCAACGGCAACTATTCCATCGAGCCCCGAACCGCCTTGCAATGGCAGCTTTCCGAGCGGCACGCCCTCAGCATTGCCGCCGGCATCCACAGCAAACCCGAACACGTGTCCTTCTATTTCATCGAAGAGACCGTGCCCGGCCAAGCCCGCACGACGCCGAACCACGACCTCGAGATCATGAAGTCGGCCCAATTGGTGCTCGGCTATGACTGGCGTCTGAGCGAAAACCTGCGCCTCAAAACCGAGGCTTACTACCAGCACTTGTACGACGTGCCGGTAGAGAACGACCCCACCCAAACAGGCGCCGTGCTGAACTCGGCCGATCTTTGGGACATCATCGGCGCCGAACCGGCCGTCAACGACGGAAAGGGCCGCAACTACGGCGTCGACCTGACCCTCGAGCGTTTCTTTGCCGACCAGTACTACTTCATGGTCACCGGAAGCCTGTTCGAGTCGAAGTACACCCCGTTGAACGGCATCGAGTACGACACGCGCTACAATTCGAACTATCAACTCAACGTGTTGGGGGGTAAGGAATTCAAAGTCGGCAAAGGCAAGGACGACATCTTCGGGATCAACCTGAAACTCCTGCTGGCGGGCGGCAACCGCAACACGCCCATCGACCTGGCCGCCTCCATAGAGAAGGGAGAAACAGTCTGGGTCGAAGATCAGCCCTGGACGATCAAGAATCCCGACTATTTCCGTACCGACATCGGATTGAGCTACAAGATCAACGGCAAACACATCACCCACACCATCCTGCTCGATGTACAGAATGTGACCAATCGCCAAAATATCTACTTCTCGTACTACGACGACGAAGACCAGCGCATCGAAACCTATAACCAGACCGGACTCTTTCCGAATTTCAATTACCGGATCGAATTCTGAGGTCACTTTCGGTCGGAACGCTTCGAGCGTTCCGACCGATCATTCATCAATCATTCACTCAAATCACCAGACCATGAAAAAGCAAAGTATTTGGATCAGCCTTTTGTTCGCCGCCACGGCGATTCCCAGTTGCGTGATCGACGACAACGGCCCCTTCGGCTGTGAGCACGGGGAAGGACCGACCGTCAGCCGTGAGCTCGACGTTCCGCCTTTCACCGGTGTTAAGCTGGAATGTTCGGCCGATGTGTTCATCAAGCAGGGACCGGAACAGCTCGTGCTGGTCGAAGGCCAGGACAACGTCATCGATCAACTCGAGCAGGACGTGCAAAACGGCACCTGGGAGATCGAGTTCGACGACTGCGTTCGCAACTACAAAGACCTGAAGATCACCATCATCATGCCGGAGATCAGCCTGCTGTACAATTCCAGCTCCGGCGACATCAAAGGGCTTAACCAGTTCACTGGCGACTTCCTCGTATTGCGCAACAGCGGCTCCGGCGATCTGGAGTTCAATGTCGATTACGCGACCGTCGATGCCGACCTGTCGGGCTCGGGCGATCTCGAACTGAAGGGGGCGGCCGAGGAGTTGAACCTGGACCTGTCGGGTTCGGGCGACTTCCTCGGATTCGATTTTCCGGTCGAAACGGCCACCGTCGATCTGTCGGGCTCCGGAGATGTCGAGGTGAACGTCATCGACCTGCTCGACATCGATCTGTCGGGCTCCGGCGATATCTACTACCAGGGCAACCCCATCCTCAGCGTGAAGATCACCGGCTCGGGCGAGTTGAAGGAAGTGAACTAAAAAGAAAGGCGGCCCGTTACGGGCCGCCTTTCTTTTAGAACCTGTTGGGTGCATAAACCGCTGGAAATCGTACCTTTGCCAGACAACCGCCCAACATGCAAAATGCAGAACTCAATCGCACGGTCCACCGCCTGCAGAAAGCTACGAAGGCCGCCCAAAAGGCCTTCGAGGGACTGAGCTCCACTCAACTCAACTGGAAACCGGAACCCACCCGCTGGAGTGTCGGGCAATGCCTGGATCATCTGGTCAATTCCAACGAAACCTATTTCCCCGTTTTCGAAGCCGTGGCGGACGACGCCTATCGCCTGCCCGCCCTTGGTCGCATACCGGTGCTGCCGCGAATGTTCGGGCGCATGATCATCCGCTCGGTCACCTCCGAGCCGAAGCGCAAGATGAAGGCGCCTCCGGTGTTCCGGCCCGCTCAGGGCACGGTTCGTTCCGACATCGTGGGCGCCTTTGTGCGCAACAACGAGCGCCTTGTTGCGCTGATGCGCCGTCTCGACGGCCGTCCCATCGACCGGATCGTCATCGCCTCCCCGGCCGCCGGTCTGATCACCTATACCGTGGAGGGGGTGGTCGAAATGTTGGCCAATCACGAAGAGCGGCATCTGCTGCAGGCCCGCAAGGTGATGGGCTTGATCGGATTCCCGGCGCGCTAGTCCCCGGATCCGCCGGAGAAGCGCTGTAGGAAATAGGCATAGATCCCCTGCCGCATGCCTGCAAAGAGATCGTTGACGAGCAACAAAGCCGTCTGCAGCGACAAGCCCACCCCCGTACCCGTGGTAAACGGGTCCAGATTCCCGACGCTGCCCAACAGGGCAAATCCCAATCCGCACGCGAGAATGACCAGCGTGAGGAAGCGTAGCCGGTAGTTGAACTTCCGCTCCGCCGCTATGCGCCTTTGTTCCTGCTCGTAGAACTGCCGCGGCGCCTCCCAGAGCAAGGCCGAGAGCCGGGCCCGGTTGCGAACCACAAAGCCCCATTGCATGGCCCCGCGGCCAAACTCGACGATCGAGAAGGGCAACAAAGCCGCCTGCAGACCTTGAAAAAAAGCGTCGAGTGCAAACAAGAAAGGCAAGGCGCCGATCGTAGCGGTCAAAAACCCCGTACCGATCAGATAGATGCCGCTGTATTGCTTTCCCCGTAGATAGTCGTGCAAGTGTTTCTTCATGGAGGTGGGATATGGGATGTGGGATATGGGATGTGGGATATCCCATATCCGAGATTATTCGGATATTAGGGGCGCACCAGCAAACATCGCATGCCAAAATACTCTTTTTTTTGCCGGCTGTCGCTACTCGGGATCCTGCTGACCATGCTTGGTTGCGCCATGAAGCGCGCCCAAACCTACGATTTCCCCGAACCCATCGATACCAGCAGCCGGCCTATTGTCCTTCAGGAAAAGAAGATCTATTCCTTTTCCGAACTTGGAGTATATGCCGATAACCGCTTTGCCGGCGCCCGGCTCAATGGCATGATCGCGTTAAACGATACCTTGCTGCAAGCCACGGTGGCCCCGGAAAATACGCCGATCAACCACAGCGCTTTTTACGCCTTTCGGATTTGGGCCGATAGTGCGCGCGCCCTGACCGTCGAACTGGATTATGTCGACCAGTTCCATCGCTACTGGCCCAAGTTGAGTCACGACGGATTTTACTGGCGCCCGATGGATTCGAGCCGCTTCGAAATGGCGGCCGATAGCTCGTGGGCCCGTCTGCAACTGACCGTAGGCCCCGATACGCTCTACGTGTCCGGTCAGGAATTGCTGACCTCCAACGATGTCTGGACCTGGTGTAGTTTGCAGGCGATCCATCCGGCCGTACAACTAACTTCGGCCGGAAAGAGCGCCGAAGGTCGTGAGCTGCCTCGCCTTGAGATCAACGAGGGCGACCCGATCGGTAAAGATCTGGTGGTCGTGCTCAGCCGCCAGCATCCGCCGGAAGTGACCGGCTATCTGGCCATGCAGGCCTTTGTTCATGAACTGTTGGCCGATAACGAACTCAGCAACGCCTTCCGCAAGCGCTACCGGGTGCTGGTTTACCCGATCCTCAACCCCGACGGGGTCGACCTAGGGCATTGGCGCCACAACACCGGAGGGGTCGACCTCAATCGCGACTGGGCCTATTACCGGCAACCGGAGATCCGCCAGGTGGCCAACGACATTGTGCACTTCCGTCGAAAGGGGCGAAACCGGGTGGTGCTCGGCCTGGATTTCCATTCGACCTGGCATGACATGTTCTACACTCCCGACGAGACCGCCCCTTCGGTGATCGACGGATTCAAGGAAAAATGGCTGGCTGGCATCGAGGCCTCCCTGAAAGACTATGCGATCCGGGAAGAACCCGGACCGGTCAAACAACCGACTTCCAGCGGCTGGTTCATCACGCAGTTTGACGCGGAAGGCATCACCTTCGAGATCGGCGACGATACACCTCGCACGCTGGTGCGCCGCAAGGGGCAGGTGGGAGCAATCGAGATGATGAAAGCATTGATGGGAGTAGAAAGATGAAAGTAGAAAGAGGAAAGACGCCAATAAAAGGCGACCTTCATGACCGAGCATACCGAAAGTACGCCCAGATGAGAGCAATAATTCTGCCACTTCTCTTCCTGACGAGCCTGGCCTGGGGGCAACGTCCCCTCGATCTTCCGATCACGCTGGAGTTGAACGAGCGGCCTCTGCCGGAGATCCTGCAGGCCCTGGAAGAAAGCTATCCGGTCGATTTTTACTATCGACCCGAATGGCTGCCTGCGGGGCCGTATTCCGTCCGCTTTCGGGCTGTTCCCCTAAGCGACGCCCTTGCGGAACTGCTCGGTCCGGCCGGACTTTCCTTCACCTCGTTCAGTTCCTACGCCTTGATCATCGCCCCCGAGGAAGAACTTTCGCGCGAATATTCCAATGAATACTACATCGCAAAGTACCAGCAACGCGAAACGGAGGAAACCCGACAACTCGACCGACTGCTGGTCGGCGATTCGACCCGCCTCGACCCTTCCGGGCGAGCCACGATCGAAGGCGTGGTCAGGGAGGCCGGCTCGGGCGAACCCTTGACCGGCGTAACCTTTTTTATCCAGGCCATCAACGCATCGGCCATTTCCGACATCGATGGAAAATACCGGCTGGAATTGCCGGTCGGTCGGCATCAGTTGGAGGTACAATCGATCGGTTACGAACTCTACCGACCCCTGTTGGAAGTGTACGGTAGCGGCGCCGTCGACATCGAGCTCGAACAAAAGGCCTATGCGATCCAGGAAGTGGTGGTGACCGAAACCGGCACCGATTACAACATCAGCGCAACCCAGATCGGCGTCACGCAACTCAGTCCGCTGGAGATCAAAAAGCTACCGTCGTTTCTGGGGGAGCCCGACGTGGTCAAGTCGTTGCTGACGCTGCCGGGGATCACCTCCGTGGGCGAGGGGGCGAGCGGATTCAACGTGCGGGGCGGCGCCATCGATCAGAATCTGATCATGCAAGACGGGGCGCCCATTTTCAACTCCTCGCATGTGCTGGGCTTCTTTTCGATCTTCAATGCCGACATCTTGCGCAACGTGTCGTTGTTCAAGGGAAACATTCCCGCCCAATACGGCGGCCGGGTGTCGTCGGTGCTCGACGTCGAAGTCAAAGACGCCGATTTCGACGAATTTCATCTACGTGGCGGCTTGGGTATTGTCGCCAGCAGGCTCGCCGTAGAGACGCCCCTGATCGCCGGCAAGACCTCTTTGCTGCTGGCGGGGCGCTCGTCGTATTCCGATTGGGTGTTGCGGCAGGCAAAGAATTACGAGGTCCGGAACAGTTCGGCCTACTTTTACGATCTCAATGCCAAACTGAGCCAGCGGCTGGGTCGCGGCGGCTTGTTGTCCGCCTCCTACTATCGGAGTTTCGATCGCTTTCAGTACGCCGACCAGTTCGGCTTCGAGTGGGGGGCGGAGTTGTTTACGGCCCGCTACAGTCAGTTGATCGGCGATCGGATATCGGCCTCGTTAGTGGCCGTCTACGGCGACGCCGACAACGGGCAGTACGATCCCACCGGTTTCGACGCTTTCACCCTCGCCAACGGGATGACTTACTACAAGATCAAGCCCAACCTCTTCCTGCAATTGTGGGGCGATCATAGCATCCATCTGGGGGCGTCGTGGATCCGTTACCTCGGAAAGGACGAGTCGATCCGTCCGCGGGGAATGGAGTCGGCAGTGGCCGTTCGATCGGTGGGAAAAGATACGGGGGAAGAGTATGCTCTGTACCTCAACGACGAATTCGAACTGACGAGCCGCCTTTCGTTTTCCGTAGGATTGCGCTATTCCTACTACCGGCAACTCGGCCCGGAAACCCAGTTCGTGTACCAGGAAGGACTGCCCCTTTCCGAAGACACGCTGCTCGATTCCCTCTTGTTCGACAAGGGGCAAGCGGTCAAAACCTACGACGGCCTGGAGCCTCGCTTTTCGATGCGCTACAAGATCAATGCTCACAGCTCGGCCAAGATCAGTTACAACCGCATTTATCAATATATCCACCTCGTTTCCAACACAACGGCGGCAACTCCGGCCGACGTATGGCAGGTCA
>JAGQXA010000157.1 GCA_020436865.1 Saprospiraceae bacterium
GCGACAGGCTGGTTGGATCAAAAAAAAGACCGATCGGTCGCATTTTTGGCATTGGAAACTTTATATCTTTGCACGCGATATGATGGTACAGATGTTCAAGTCGAAGATACACCGCGCTACGGTCACCGAAGCCAATCTTCACTACGTGGGTAGCATTACCATTGACGAGGCCCTCATGGAAGCTGCCAACATTCTGGAAGGTGAGCGGGTGCAGGTGGTCAACAACAACAACGGAGAGCGCCTGGAAACCTATGTGATCCGGGGGGAACGCAATTCGGGCGTGCTCTGCCTGAACGGCGCCGCCGCCCGCAAGGCGCAGGTGGGCGACATCGTCATTGTCATTTCCTATGCCTGGATGGACCTCGAAGAGGCCCGGACGTTCAAGCCGGCTGCCGTTTTTCCCGACGAACACAACCGCCTTCCCGATGCCTGAGGGAAACCGGCGCGCACTTCAACTGAATACACTCCTGTGAAAAAAACACTCGCAAACCTTCTCAAGATCCTGGTCTTTTTCGGGGTGGGCTTTGGCATCTTGTACCTCGTTTATCAGAATCAGGATGCCGCCTGGCAGGAGCAATGCGCGCTCGACGGCGTGCCTGCCGAAGACTGTAGCCTGATCGGCAAGATCCTCTCGGATTTTCGCTCGGCAAACTACTTCTGGTTGCTGATGGTGCTGCTCGTGTTTGTCATTAGCAATGTTAGCCGGACGATCCGCTGGCATATGTTGGTCCGGCCCCTGGGTTATCGCCCGAAAAGCTGGAACGGCTTTTTTACGATCATGCTGGGGTATTTTGCAAACCTGGGCTTCCCGCGGATCGGAGAAGTGATCCGCGCCGGCACCTTTGCCCGCTACGAGGGCATTGCCGTCGAAAAGGTGATGGGCACGGTGGTGGTCGATCGCATCGCCGACGTGCTCTCGATGTTGTTGGTGATGGGCCTGGCCTTCGCCCTGCAGTTCGGTCAGGTGATGCAGTTTGTGCAGTCGTTCGACAAGGATGATGGCGGAGGTTCGTCCGGATTGGGATTCTGGCTGCTGGTATTGGCCGGCGCCGGCCTGGTCGGCCTGGGCGTGCTCTTTATCTTCCGCCGCCGCCTGGAAGGCCTGGCCCTGTACCGGAGGGTCGTAGAGGTTCTGCGCGGCTTCGGGCAGGGCATTCAAACGATCCGCAAGCTCGACCGCCCCTGGTTGTTCCTCTTCCACAGCGTCAACATCTGGTTGATGTATTACCTGATGACCTTTTTGGGATTCTTGTCTTTTGAGCCGACTGCCGACCTGGGCCCCATGGCCGCTCTTTTGATCTTTGTCGTCGGCGCCCTGGGGATCGTGATCCCCTCTCCCGGTGGGATGGGTACTTACCATTTGCTCGTCACGACCGCTTTGGTGCTGTTTTACGCCGTGCCCGAGGCCGACGCCTTCTCCTTTGCAAACATCCTTTTCTTTTCGGTGCAGATCGGCTGCAATATCCTGCTCGGCCTGGTAGCCCTGGTGGTCTTGCCGTTGATCAATCGCCATTACCACCCGCAACCGGCCGTCGAGGGGCTCTA
>JAGQXA010000815.1 GCA_020436865.1 Saprospiraceae bacterium
CCAATTACCCAATTTACCAATTACCCAATTTACTACCCCACTTCCACCACCTGCTCCTCCGCCACGACGAACACGCGGTCGCCCGGAGCGGGGCGCACGAGGGCCGTACCGGTAAAGGCCCCGAAGGCGGGCAGGATGCCTGCGCGTTTCCCGAAATAGAAGCAGGGCAATTTCAGCCGCTGCTTGCCGGCGCCTTGCAGGCGTACGGCGGGGTGAATGTGTCCAGCCAGGTTGTAACGGTCGGGCGGCACGCTTTCCAAGGGTTCGTGGGTCAGCAGGAAGGGGGCGAGTTCGAGCGACTCGCCATGCCGCAACAGATCGAAGCGATCGTATTGAAAATCGGAAAGGATGTCGTGATTGCCGCCCACGAGTTCGAAGGAAACGTGTTCAAATTGCCGGCGAAGGCCGCCGAATTCTTCCCATTCCGGATTATAGCTGCTGTGGAACAGATCGCCCAGAAAGATCACCCGCTCCGGTTGGAGGTCGAGTAGAAGGGCGATCAGCTTTTCCCAGTTGAGGTCGCCCGCCCGGGCCGGCACGGCGAAGCCTTCGCGCCGGAAATGGAAGGTCTTTCCCAGGTGCAGATCGGCCAGCAGCAGGAGCTTGCGGAAAGGCCAGTACAGAGCCTTGAGCGGGTGCAGGAGCAGTTCTTCTTCCTGCCAGCGGAAAGGGAGGGGCTGCATGATCAGTTTTTGCCGTAAAAAACGCCGCCTACGGCTCTGGGCCGGTCGGTCGCAAAAATGTCGACCCCGCGTTCGCGGAATTCGCGATAGAGCTCGTCGCCGCGCGCTTCGGCGCTTTTGTCGAGGTTGCCCAAGGTGCCGAGTATGCAGCTGATGCCGAGCTCATGCAGCCGCTCGTAAAATGCCGCTTCTTTGAGAATGGTGCCGGTAAAGGCCACGACGTTCTCCGGCGGCACACCCGTATTCAGAAACCGGTCGATCTCTTCGTCGTTGCGCAAGCTGACCGACATCAGCAATTCCGGGTCGAGGCGGTACACCTGCCGGGCATCTTCGTAGTTGTACACGATGATCATCACGCCGGCCCGCATGCCGTTCGCCTCGACTGCCTGCACGACCCGCTCGAAGGGGACGCCCCGCTTGACGTCGAGGCTCAAAATGGCCGATCGCCCCTTGCTCCATCGCAGGGTTTCTTCCAGGGTGGGTATCCGGAAGCCGGTTTGCCGCCCGTCGTTGTCGACCAGCCACAGGCTTTGCAGCTCCGCCCAGGTCTTCGCCTCCACCGGCCCGAAGCCGGTCGTCGTGCGGTCGAGGGTGTTGTCGTGCATCAGCACCAGCACGCTGTCTTTCGTCATGCTCACGTCGATCTCCAGGATGGCCGGTGCGATCTCCAGGGTGTGTTCGAGCGTGGCGAGGCAATTCTCCGGAAAACCGGGCTCCGGACCGCCCCGGTGCGCACTGATCAATGGTGGCTTGCCCGGCTGCCAATGAAAGAAGTTCCGCAGCTCACCGGTATCGGCAAACTCCAAAGAAGGCGCCGCCGGCGCCCGCTGCCCATCGGCCGAAGGATTGAAAATGCAAGCCGAAAGAAAGAGCAGATAAAGCAACAGCGATCCAAGGCGCCGGATAGGCGCCCTAACCAAGATCAAAGATCCGACAACCAACATCGTTCCTCTTTCATCTTTCCTCTTTTTACTACCCCACATTCGCCCCATAGTTGTACGTTTCTTCCTCGCCCTTTCTGTCCACCATGGCCCAGAAGTAATGGTCGGGCAGTTCGGGTAAAGAAAGGCCGAAGAGCCAGCGGGTATCCGCCGATTCGCCTCGCGGCGGGAGGTCGTAGTCCGGATCGGGCGTCAAGGGCAGCAGCGAAAGCACACCCTCATTTGCCAGTTCACGTATCTTCTGGAGGAGGCGGGCTTCTCCGTCGGAACCGCTTTCCGGCCGCAGCCGGAAGATATCCTTGATGATCCTGCGGGGAGATTCCGGATGGCGATCGTCATACAAAAAGCTATCGAGCGCCTCTCGCAAGGCCAGGTCGAGCGTAACGCGGTTGTCCGGCAGGTCGTTCTGGGCGTCGACCTCTTCCTCGCTGATGTCGACCTCCATTTCCGGCAATTCGTATTCCTCCCAGACGATGCGGTCGACCAGATCGCCCAGATCGGCGTCGCCGGAAGGGGGTACCTGGGCCTGCAACCAGCTGCGGGAATCGTCGACCCACTCGTACCGGGCATACAGGTACTCTAGTGTCTTGCGTTCGACGGGCGTAAGCCGGCCTCCCTGGAACATGAAGGTCGCCAGGGCTTCGGCATCTTCCTGATAGAGACAGCCATCCTCATTGATCTCCAGCAGTTCCTGTACTTTTTCCATCAAGCGGCGGTCGTATTTTTCGCCGTCGATGATCAGATAACGGTCCATAAAGGCTTAGGTTGGTCTAATTCGGAAGGAAAATAAGGCAAGTCACTTAATTCCGGCAGGAATCGGCCGTTTTTTCAAAAAAAATACCGGATGTCGAAGGGATGACATCCGGCAGTTCCCTGGATCCGGGGAATAGAAAAATGGAATTTAAGTGCTTATGCTTATGGTTTGCAAGTAAAGATTTTTCCGGCGATCCAAACGTCCCAGCACGGACAATTACGTCAGCCTTGGCGCCTGTAAGCGATCAATGCAGTTCGCTCGGGGTGATCCGCACCCGTTCTTTGCGTCCCCGGCGCAGCACGTTCAGGGTCGCCGGGCGCTGGATGCTCTGTTCGTCCAGCAACCGGTGGAGGTCGTCGATCGAATGGATCGCCTTTTCTTCAAAGCCGACGATGACGTCGCCCATCTGCAATTCGGAAAGATCGGCGGGGCTATCGGGTTCGATGTGCTGAACGAGTATGCCAGACGGATCATTCAGCTGATAGCGGCTGACCAATTGTGGGTGCAGGCGGATCATTTGTCCGGCAATGCCGATGTACCCGCGACGCACTTTGCCGTCGATGATCAGCTTTCCGACGACGTATTGCGCCAGATTGGAAGCCACGGCAAAACAGAGCCCTTGCGCCGGCAGGATCACCGCCGTGTTGACCCCGATCACCCGCCCCCGGCTGTCGACCAGCGGACCGCCCGAGTTGCCGGGATTGAGGGCGGCGTCGGTCTGGATCACGTCGTCGATCAGCCTCCCGCTTTCCGAGCGGAGGGTCCGCCCCAGGGCGCTGACCACGCCCGCCGTCACCGAATACTGAAAGCCGTACGGATTGCCGATGGCCACTGCTACCTGTCCGACCTGCAGGCGATCGGAATCGCCGAAGGTGGCCGTCGTCAGCCGTTCGGCATGTATTTGCAGGACCGCCAGGTCGGTGGCCGGATCGTCGCCGATGAGTTGTGCCGGCAATTGACGCCCATCCTGCAGCATGACCTCCACCTTGGTGGCGCCACTGACAACATGGCTGTTGGTCACGACGTACCCGTCGGTGGAAATGACAAATCCGGAGCCCGTTCCCGAAGGCCGGCCCTGCGCCTGAGGCCGGCGGTTTCTGGCGGCCGGCTTTTCGACCCGGATCTGCACGACGGCATCGCTCACCGTACGCGCCACCTCGATGATCGTATTGGAATAGGCGTCGAGCAACTCGGCGTCGGTATAGGTGCGGCCGGAAACTTGCCCATCGACCGGATTTTTGTCTGACAGATAGTGTACCATGGATATTGCTTTTGCGTTGGAACACCTATCCATATCCATGCCAAGGGGAGAGCGATCGGACGAATTGTCAGA
>JAGQXA010000158.1 GCA_020436865.1 Saprospiraceae bacterium
ATGCAAGATCTCGAATTCACCATACAGGACGGTAAGCTCTGGCTGCTGCAAACCCGCAACGGCAAGCGCACCGGCATGGCCATGGTGAAGATCGCGATGGACCTCCTGCGCGACGGCACGATCGACGAAGCGACCGCCCTGAAGCGCATCGATCCGAAGCGGCTCGACGACCTGCTGCACCCGGTATTCGAAGAAGAGGCCATGGATAAGGCCACCGTCATCACCAAGGGCTTGCCGGCCAGCCCGGGCGCCGCTACCGGCCAGATCGTCTTTTTCGCCGACGAAGCCGAAGCCTGGGCCAAGGAGGGCAAAGACGTCATTCTCGTGCGCGTGGAAACCTCTCCGGAGGACCTGCGCGGCATGCACGAGGCTCGTGGCATCCTGACCGCCCGGGGCGGCATGACCTCCCACGCGGCCGTCGTGGCCCGCGGCATGGGCAAGTGCTGCGTATCGGGCGCCGGCTCCATTCACGTCGACTACAAGGCCCGCATCATGACCGTCGACGGCCGGACGCTGAAGGAAGGCGACTGGCTTTCCCTGAACGGCACCACCGGACAGGTGTACGACGGCAAGATCCCGACCCGCGAAGCCGAGCTGAGCGGCGATTTCGGCGAGCTCATGAAACTTACCGATAAATATGCCCGCCTGTCGGTGCATACCAATGCCGACACGCCACAGGAGGCGCAGATCGCGCGTAAATTTGGGGCCCGGGGCATCGGCTTGTGCCGCACGGAACACATGTTCTTCGAAGGCGACCGCATCGTTCCCGTCCGGGAAATGATCCTGGCCAAAGACGAGAAAGGCCGTCGCGAAGCTCTCGACAAATTACTGCCGATCCAGCGTGGCGACTTCGAAGGACTCTTCGAAGCGATGGACAACCTGCCGGTGACCATCCGACTGCTCGACCCGCCGCTGCATGAATTCGTACCGCACGAAGAAGAGAACCAACAGGAAATGGCCGATGATCTCGGACTGACCCTGCAAGCCATCAAGGACAAAGTAGAAGAACTGGAGGAATTCAACCCGATGCTCGGCCACCGCGGTTGCCGCCTCGGCATCACCTTCCCGGAGATCACCGAAATGCAAACCCGCGCCATCCTGGAAGCAGCCCTGAATGTCAAGGCCCGCGGCCGGAGCCCACGCCCCGAGATCATGGTGCCGCTGGTCGGCTCGATCCGCGAATTCCGGGCACAGGAAAAGATCATCCGCCAAATCGCCGAAGCAGTCTTCGCCGAGCGCAACGACCGCATCGACTACAAGGTCGGTACGATGATCGAGGTGCCCCGCGCGGCCCTGACGGCCGATCACCTCGCCGAGGGCGCCGAGTTCTTTTCCTTCGGCACGAATGACCTGACGCAGATGACCTTCGGCTTCTCGCGCGACGATGCCGGCAAGTTTCTGCCGATCTATATCGAACGCGGCATCTTTGAGGTCGACCCCTTCAACTCCCTCGACCAGAACGGCGTGGGCCAGTTGGTGAGCATGGCCGCCGAAAAAGGTCGCAAAACCCGCCCGGATATCGTACTCGGCATCTGCGGCGAACACGGTGGCGATCCGGCTTCGATCGAGTTCTGCCACCGCGTCGGTCTCGACTATGTAAGCTGTTCGCCCTTCCGCGTGCCGATCGCGCGCCTGGCGGCAGCGCAGGCGAATCTTGTTTGATGTTGGATCTTGGATGTTGGATCTTGGGAAAAGACCAACATCCAACATCAAGCAACCATCCCCTCCGCTACCCGGTCCGCCAGCGCCATGATCGTGAGATAGGGATTGACGTGGGCGCTTTGCGGAAACAGGCTTCCATCGGCTACGAACAGATGTGGGTGGCCGTGCACCCGCCCCCGGGAGTCGCATACGGAATCTTCCGGACCCTGTCCCATGCGGCAACCACCTTGCAGGTGAGCGGAGGCGATGGGTGTTTTGTTAGGCAGAAAATGGCGGGGGGAAATGAACGAATCGAGCTCGTCGGTCGCGTTTGGCCCGAACAGGATCTGTCGGGCGTTGGGCATGACGACCTGCTCGCAGCCCGCCGCAAAGAAAATGCGGGAAGCACGACGTTGCCCGTCGCACAGGGCTTCGATCGAGCGCTCGCTGAGCTGGTATTTTAATTGAGGCAAGCCCTTGCTGTCGAGCCGGATCCGGTTCGTGGCAAGGGCTTCGTCATGCGCGAGAATGATGATGCCCATCAGCCGGTCGTAGCGTTGCATGACATGCGTTAGTTCCGTTCCCCACAGGGCCGTGTTCTTGGCCGTGATGAACGGATAGTAAAAGGCCGTTTCCAGATAAAATCCTTCCTTTTCGGAAAAGGCATCGGTGTAGTACACCTTTGGAAAACCGCGAAAGGCCTCTACCTTTTGCGGGTGGATCCCATATACGGTCATGGCCGGGTGGATGGTCACGTATTTGCCGAGGGCCGGGAGTTCGCGCTCGAAGCCCGATCGCAAGAGCAGGGCCGTACTGCCCACGGTGCCGCCGGCCAGCACGATCTGACGGGCGGAGATCCGGTATTCGCCAGGGCTCCAGGGGCCGGGCTCGGTACCGGGGGGAGTAGATTTTACGGTGGCCTCCAGCGTGTGGCCGGCAATCCGGCGCACCTCGCAATTGGGTACGAGTTCGACGCCGGCGGCTACGGCTTGGGGCACTTGTACGGCGGCGGTACCTTGCTTGTGGTGCCGCACGCAGCCCAGATTGCAAAAACCCATCTGTTCACAGCCGTCGAGGTTGAGCTGAATATCCTTCACCGGCAGGTCCAGCGCCTCGCAGCCCTTGCGGAACAGGCGGTTGTTTTCGTTGACCATTTCCGGACCGGGGGTCATGACGTTTACCTCCTTTTCCAGGCGGGCGAAGCGCGGGGCGAGGTCTTCGGGGGTCAGCCCTTCCACACCCCATTGCCGGCACACATCGTCGGGCAGGCGGAAGGTGACGCCGGTATACATCAGCGTACTGCCGCCGACGGCTTTGCCGAAACTGACGGTCACTGCGCCATCGGCCGTGGGCCAGGCGCCGCGATCGTAGAAGAGGTCGAACATCTCGATCTCGCGTTGCGTAAAGTACCGGTTGGAAAAATGGGGGCCGGCTTCCAAGAGCGCGATGCGGACGCCCTGTTTGGCCAGAGGCGCCAGGCGACTGGCGACGGTAGCTCCTCCGGCGCCGGAACCGACAATGATCAGATCGTATTCTTTATTCATGGCTCCAAACGGATGGCGCCCTGGCTGATCCGGCGGACCGTCGGGTCGGGATAGGGCGCTTGGGGAAATAAAGGGCCGGGATACCGGAAGTTCGGAAAATTCTCTTCGCGGGTGTAGTAGCCCATCTTGACGAAGGTGGACAGACCGAAAAAGCCGAGGCGCATCAGTCGCAGGCGATTGTTCTCCATCCAGCGTAGCTGGCGATCCTGCGCAGCCGGGCTATTGGCGGTAAAGAACTTTCCGCCGAATAAAATGCCCAGACCCTGTATAACGAACAGGAGCAGGAGAAATTTACTACGCAATTTGGCGTCCATTTTGTCGAGCGACCAGTCGACCATGGCTGAAGTGGACAGGCTGCCACCGCCAGGCGCTCCTTCGGCGGGCGGTACGATGCGGTCGGCTGCCGCGCGAAATACGCGCAATCGAAAGCCGGTCAGATATCGGAAAGGGTACTGGGATTCCATATTCATCCATTTTCAGAAACAGGATCGCGGCTCAAAAGATGCCTTTTTGCCGCCCTGGCCAGAAATCGCAATTTTTCCCGCAAGGGGAAACGGCTAAGGTTGGTCTTTACGACCCCTTTGGTCAGTAGGGTCTTTTGGGAATAGTCGATCCGGACGTCGACGATCACCGGGCGGCCCTTGCGGGCAGTGGACAGGGCTTTGGACAGCACCGCTTCCACGGCTCCGTCATTGGGCAGATTCAGATAGGCTGCTCCGGTGGCGATCGCGATCCCTTCCACCTGCAGGTCGCCCAGCACGGTGCAGGTTTTCCGGTTAAGGGGGATCTTCTGGAACTGCGAGATCTGGCCGAGTTCGCCGTCGTGGAAGACAAAGACCACCAGCGGGAGCCCATGGGTGGCGGCGGTGATCAACTCCAGACCGGTCATTTGAAAGGCCCCGTCGCCAACGATGGCCACGACCGGCTGGTCGGGGTGACTGAGTTGTACTCCGATCGCGGCCGGTACGCAGTAGCCCATGCAGTTGAAGTCGGTCGGTGAGATCAGGTGGCGGGGGCGCCATACCGGAAAAAGCTCGGCCGTGAGGAAGGTGTGTTTCCCGTCGTCGACCACGACATAGGTGTCGGCCGGGAGTTGTCGGCGCAATTCGCCGAAAAAGCGAGCGGGCGACACGCGTTCGGAAAGTTCCTGCTTCAGCCAGGTGGAAAGATAGGCCGCCTTGTCTGCTGCGATCTGTTCGCCGAGTTTTGGCAGGGAGCGCGGAGAGGTCCACTGCCGCGTTTCCAGCTCTTTCGCGATGGCCGCCAGTACCTCCCTGGCATCGCCTTCGATCGCCAGGCGGGCCGGGTAGTTCTTGTGAAAAACGTCAGGGTTGATGTCGATGTGGATCAGTGTCTCAGGCACCGGCATGCCGTAGCTGCCGGTCGCCAGTTCGGAAAACCGCAATCCGACCGCCAGGAGGGCATCGCATTTCGCGAAAGCGCGTTGCGCCGCCGGCAGGCCCGACGGCCCGAAGCCGACTCCTACATGCAATGGATGATCGGCCGGAAAGGCGCTGATGCCCTGGAAGGTAGTAGACACGGGGGCGATCAGCACTTCGGCGATCCGGGCGGTTTCGGCGGCGGCATCGACGGCGCCCCAACCCACGTAGATCCCTGGTTGCCGGGCCGCCAGAAGCAGGTCGACCGCTTCTTCGACCTGAGTCTGGTCAATAGGCGTTTTGCCGGGCGCCGGCGGAACATAGGCCGGCATCGACGACACTTCGCCGCGAAACAACTGCAGATCGACCGGGATCTCTACGAATACGGGGCCCGGTTCACCGGAGGTGGCCGTCTGATAGGCCTCGTACAGCATCGGAATGATCTGGTCGTGCCGCTCGGGACGGAAGTATTTCTTAACGACTCCTTGCACCAGTTTTTCCTGGTCGAGCTGATGGAGTTGGTAGTGGCGGCCGGTATCGCGGCGCGTCCCTCCCGAAATGACGAGCAGCGGAATGCCGTCGAGGTAAGCCTCGCCGATGCCGCTCATGGCGTGCGTGACGCCGGCGGCCGGCACGATCGCCAGCACGCCGATCGAGCCGCTCGTGCGCGACACGCCATCGGCCATAAAGGCGGCCCCGCCCTCGTGCGTAACGAGGATGGGCGTGATCTGTTCGGATTCGTGCAGGGCGTCGTACAACTCGGTGTTGTGCACCCCCGGAATGCCGAAGGTGTGACGTACGCCGAGCTGCTCGAGCGCGTAGACGACTAATTGAGCGCCGGTTCGTTTCATGGTGAATTGGTTAATTGGTTAATTGGTTTATTGGTTAATTGGTTTATTGGTTAATTGGGGGATTGGTTAATTGGGAGCCAACTGCCAACTGCATCTGTATCTGCCACGAGCCCGCCCCATTGCCCCAGCGAAGCTGCCCCCTTTCTTCCTCTGTCACCTTTGTCACCCCTGTAACCTTTGTCACCTTTCCTTCAAAAACCGCTTGGCCACCCCCAGCGGGCGCAGATTGACCTTGCGTTTGAACTGGTGGTCGGCCATGCGACCGATGATATTATCGAGCATCTGCACGGCGGCGACGATGTGTGGGCCCTTGTTGAGCATGACACATTCGGCGCGGCCCGACATAGCGGCGTCGGTGATCTCGGCGCGGGTGGCGGCGCCTTTCTTGGCCAGTTTGTCGAGTACTTCGGTGGCCCAGATATTGGGAATGTGGGCGGCTTCGCAGATCCACAGGATCTCCTCCTGCACTTCGGCGATGCGGTCGAAGCCGATCTCTACGGCCAGGTCGCCCCGGGCGATCATGACGCCCACTTTAGAGCTTTGCATGGCTGCCAGCAGGAGGTTGGGCAGGCGATCGAAGGCCTCTTTGGTCTCTACTTTGAGCACGATCCCCATTTCCGGGCGGCCCAGTTTTTCGAGTTCGCGTTGGAGGATACGCACGTCATCCGGCCGCCGCACGAACGAATAGCCCACGACATCGGCATATTCGGCGATGAAGGGCAGGTTGGCATAATCGTCGGCGGTCAGCGAGGGCAGGCTCAGATGGGTATCGGGGAAATTGATGCCCTTATCGGCCCTTACCCGGCTGCCTTTGATCGAGGCCTGGGTGATGACCACAGAAAACTTGTCGGGCGCCACCTGGCGGACGATGCCGCGGATCTTGCCGTCGTCGATGCAGAACTGTTCGCCGGGGCGCACATCGTCGAACACCTCCGGAAGGGTCGTGGAAATGCGGGCCGGTCGCAGTAGGCCGCCCTGTTCGTTGAGCAAGGCCCCTTCGCCGGCGATCGGCTCCCGGTAAACCTCCAGGGTGTCGCCCATGAACAGCTGGAAATTGGGCTCTTCGTTCTTCTTTTGCTTCTCTTCGTTTTCCTTCACTTCGCCGGTGCGCAGT
Organism: Saprospiraceae bacterium; assembly: GCA_020436865.1. Taxonomy (GTDB): domain Bacteria; phylum Bacteroidota; class Bacteroidia; order Chitinophagales; family Saprospiraceae; genus JAGQXA01. The sequence goes on from JAGQXA010000158.1 coordinate 6,530, forward strand.
TTAGGCCCCGACAGGTCCATGTACACCGTACAATGGCGCCCTGTTTCTTCGCTGGCCCGCCGGATGTAGAGGATCATCTTGCGCCATTCGTCGGGCGTATCGTGACTGGTGTTGATGCGGGCAACATCCATGCCTGCCTTGATCAGTTCCTTGACCATTTCGTAGTTGTAGGAAGCTTCGGTGGGCAGGGTCACCATGATCTTGGAGCAGTGGCCGCGATCGCAGGGGCCGAACAGATCGACCAAATGGCGGTTGAGCCTCTCCTTGGCCCATTCATAGCCCCTGTTATCGTTGACCCGGGTTGCAGGTTGCTCGATCTGGTCTCCGCGCAGCAGTTGCAGGAGTAACAGGATGTTGTCGAGGTTGCCCATCGTATAGCCTTCGGAATGCCCGAAGGAAGAAATAGCCAGCGCCGACAGTTGCTCTTGCAAATCGCGCATTTCATGCGAACGCAGCGACAGGTAGTGCAGCATATTGCGGGCGCTTTCCTGATAGTGGGGCTGAACCAGGTCGAGGACGGCTTGATGATCTTCTTCCGCTTGTTGCATTTGCTTGCGCAAATGCTCGATCTGTTCGATAAGGGGTTCGATCCGGATGGTGGTCAGGGCGGTGGTATTCATGGCGTTTTGTATTGATCCTACCTATAAACAACAAGTGGCAAGGGGCTGTTCCGTGAGAGGTAGCCGCTTGCCACTGTAATCCTAAGTTAAAGATAAAAGATAAAAGATAAAAGAGGAAAGACGAAAGTCCTTCATCCCTCTTTCATCTCTTATCTTTCATCTTTCTACTCCTTACGCTCTTCCCTTGAGCATCAGGTTCCAGTACATAAAGGGGAGGCCGTATTTCTTCAGCAACCACATGCTGTACTGTTCTTTGGAGGTGTCGACAAATTTTGAGATCAGCGGATCGCTGTCGCGCACGTTGTCGTATTTGAATTCGGCGAGCAGCATTTTGCCGTAGCCGGTCACGAGCGGACAGGAGGAGTAGCCCTCGTAGCCCTTGCTCAGCTTGTCGTCGTGTTGCAGGAGGTGGAAAATATTTTCCACCACCACGGGCGCCTGTTTGCGCACGGCGGCGCCGGTCTTTGCCGTCGGCAGGGCGGCAGAGTCGCCCAGGGCGAATACATTCGGGAACTCCTTATGCTGGAGGCTGTAGTGATCGACGTTGATCCAGCCTTTGTCCGGACCGTCCTGGTAGGCCAGCTTCGATCTCTTGATGAAATCAGGAGCCGATTGGGGCGGCGCCAGGTGGAGGATCTCGAACGGGATCGCGACCTCGGTGGGCGAGATCTGTTTTTCGCCCAGTTCCTTGCGGTTGTGGTAGAGCTTGTCGGGCTCGTCGGCATTGGCCGTGATCGTGTAGTAGGCCGTCTTGTTGGGGCCATCGATGCGGCTTAGCTTGTGGAAGAACCGCAGCTCGATGTCCTTGCGGTCAACCACCTTCATCAGCGTTTGCTTGAAGGGGTCTACGCCGAAGATGACCGATCCCGGCGTGGCAAAGATCACATTGGCATTCTCGCGCACGCCCTGGCGGCGGAAGAAATCGTCGGCCAGGTACATGATCTTTTGCGGAGCTCCGCCACACTTGATCGGAGTGGCCGGCTGGGTGAAGATGGCATTGCCGCCCGTAAACTCCTTGAGCGTTTTGTACGTGTACTTCGGATCGACGTAGACGCTGCTTACGCCGTTCTGGCCGAAGGTTTCCTTCAGGCCCTCGATGCCGTCGAGATCGATCTGTATGCCGGGACATGCCACCAGATAATCGTATCCGATCTCACCGCCCTCGCGGGTAACCACGACGTTCCGCTCCGGGTGGATCTCTTCGACATAATCCTTGATCCAGGTAGCACCCTTGGGGATCACGCTCGACATCGGCCGTACGGTCTTGCCGTAGTTGAAAGTTCCGGCGCCTACTAAGGTCCAGGCCGGTTGGTAGTAATGCTTGTCGGAAGGGTCGATCAGCGCTACGTCCATTTGATGATCTTTGCGCAACAATTGCGCGGCGACCGTAATACCGGCAGTTCCGGCGCCTATGATGAGGATCTTATGATGCTTCTGGCTCATGTTGGATGGTTTATAGATTGGTTGAAAAATCTTTCCTTGTCAATGCGGCAGCCGCTTGCGCAACAAGCCGTACAAGAAGGTGCCGAACATGGCAGATGCCAGGAACACGATCAACACGGTGTAGCCGCTGCCGAGCAGGATGAACATCGGACCGGGGCAAACCCCGGCCAGCGCCCAGCCCAGGCCGAAAATGAATCCGCCGATCAGGTAGCGGGGTACGCTGCGGTCTTTATCGTGAAACTGGATCTCCTGTCCTTCGGTCGACTTCAG
>JAGQXA010000816.1 GCA_020436865.1 Saprospiraceae bacterium
CTCATCGGCAGCACGACGGCGCAAGGCCCGGGCATTAGCTACCTCTGGACGACGGCAGACGGTAATATCGTCGGCGGCGGCAACTCTCTGACGCCGACGGTCGACGCGCCGGGCAACTATCAGCTCGAGGTGCTCAATACGGTCAACGGTTGTGCCGCCACCGACCAGGTTTCGGTCGACGAGGATGTATTGATCCCGGCCGTGGGCGTTAGTCCGGCCGCCGATCTGACCTGCGTCGTGTTGAGTGTGACGCTCGACGGCAGCGCGTCTGCGCAAGGGCCGGAATACGGCTATGAGTGGACGACCAGCGGCGGACAGATCGTATCGGGGGGTAATACCCTCAACCCGCAGGTCGATGCCCCCGGCGCCTACGAGCTGACCGTCACGGATCTGACCAACGGCTGTACGGCCTCTGCCGAGGTGATGGTGGCCCTCGACGACGAAGCGCCGCTGGCCGATGCCGGCAATACGGCGACGCTCACCTGTGCGGTGACCGACCTGGCGCTCAATGGGACCGGTTCGAGTCAGGGCAGCGATTTTACCTATCTGTGGACGACCGCCAACGGGCAGATCGTGTCGGGCGCAAATACCTTGAACCCGCAAGTCGATGCCCCTGGTCTGTACGACCTTCTCGTGACCAACCTCGTGAACGGCTGTACGGCCGGCGATCAGGTGACGATCGGGCAAGACGTACAGCTTCCGGTCGTAGCCCTGGCCAGCCCCGACATACTCACTTGTGCGACGCCCGAACTGACGATCGATGGTACGGCTTCGAGCAGCGGACCGGAATTTACCTACCAGTGGAGCACGCTGGACGGTCACATCGTTTCCGGCGCGACGACGGCCAGTCCGCTCGTCGATGCCCCGGGCGCCTACCTCCTGCAGATCATTGATCAGAGCAACGGTTGTCAGGCTCAGGCCGAAGCAACGGTCGATCAGAATATCGTGCAACCGCAGGCCGAAGCCGGCTCTGCGGCAACCCTGACCTGCGTCGTGACCGACCTGAACCTGTCGGGGGCCGCCAGCGGCAACAGCAACAACTTGTCGGTGGTGTGGACCACGGTCGACGGCAACATTCTAAGTGGAGCGACGACCTTGGATCCGATGGTCGACGCCAGCGGCTGGTATACGCTGACGGTGACCGACGAGGAAAATGGGTGTATGCATTCCGACGAGGTGTTCGTCGAGCAGGACATCCAGCCACCCCTGGTCGTGATAGCCGCCCCGGCGGTACTGACCTGCGCCCAGCCTAACGTGGCGCTGAATGCCCAGGGCTCGAGCAGCGGAACGAACTTCCAGGTGAGTTGGACGACCGCCAATGGCAATATCGTGTCGGGCGGAACCGGCCTGCAGCCCACGGTAGACCAGCCGGGCCTGTACACCCTGCAGATCATCAACCAGGTCAATGGCTGCGAAACGGAAACTTCGACCAGCGTGTTGCAGGATATCGCCGAGCCACAGGTCGATGCCGGCGACCCCTTCGTGTTGCCCTGCTTCGAAGATATCGTGTACCTCGAAGGCAGCGCTTCCGCCGCCAGCGGCAATTTGCTCATCCAATGGGAAACCAACGACGGGCAGATCGCGTCGGGCGGAAACACGCTGCAGGCCGGGATTACCAGCGGCGGCACTTACAATCTGGTGGTAACCGACCTCAACAACGGCTGTATGGCGGCCGACGACGTAGATGTCACCGAAAATGAGCCGGCAGCCCTCGACCTGCAGGTATTCGATCCGCTGTGTTACGGCGGGACGGGCGCCCTCATCCTCGGCGAGGTAACGGGGGGAACGCCTCCGTACATGTACTCGATCGATGGCGGGCAGTCGTTCTATTCGACGACCGCCTACAATCAGATGCAGCCCGGCAACTACACGGTGCTGGCGCAGGATGCCAACGGTTGTGAAACCCCGGTATTGTCCGCCCAGATCGTCGAGCCTGCGGAAGTGGTGGTCGATCTCGGACTGGATGTCGACCTGCAGTTCGGCGATAGCTATCAGCTGCAGGCCCTGACCAATCTGCTGCCTTCTCAGATCTCACAGATCGTTTGGACGCCGGTGGAGTCGTTGAGCTGCAGCGATTGCCTGGACCCGGTAGCTACGCCCTTTTCTTCGACCACCTACACCGTTTGGATCGCCGACGAGCAAGGCTGCTCCGATGAGGCCAGCATTCGGGTAGCGGTCGATAAGCGTCCGGCAGTCTTCATTCCGAATATCTTCTCGCCCAACGGCGATGGCGATAACGACGTGTTCCTGGTGTTCGCCAAGCCGGGGTCGGTGGAGAAGGTGCGTTCCTTCCTGGTGTTCAGCCGCTGGGGAGAAACCGTCTACGAATACTACAATTTCGATCCGAACGATCCGGCCTACGGCTGGGATGGCTTCCATCGCGGCGAACCCATGAATCCGGCGGTCTTTGCCTATTTCGCCGAGGTCGAGTTCATCGACGGACGAGTCGAGTTTTTCGAAGGAGATGTGACGCTGGTGCGTTGACCGGCGGCAAGACGCCTCTGATAGCCTAAGATAATCGTTGGCGCCGGTGGGCGCCGATCACTTTTTGCCGGCATAGCCGAAATTGGTGAAAAAGATTATATTTGTATAGGCTCAATCAGAGGCGTTTTGCATTTATCGCCGGATTTTGCTGCGTTAATTGCGAGCGGCTTTGATCTTTTTTCATTTTTTAATTCGTTCAAGATGAACATCTTTGTTGCAAAGCTAAATTTCAAGATGCAGGATGACGAACTACAGACATTGTTCGAGCAGTTCGGAGAAGTGTCATCGGCTAAGATCATTACCGACAAGATGACCGGCAGGTCGAAAGGGTTCGGATTTGTCGAAATGCCGGACGACAACGACGCCAACACCGCCATCGAAACCCTGAACGATTCGGACGTGAACGGATTCCGCATCGTCGTCAAGAAAGCTCGCCCTCAGGAAAGAAGCAACAACTCCTTTCCCAGAAGACGATACGATCACTAAGAGTTTGATCTGAGTTGATGCAAAAAGCAGGATCCATCCTCCGCGGTGGGTCCTGCTTTTTTTGTGCTCGAACGAAAGGGATCCGGAACTTTCCTCGACCGGCCCGGCGCCGGGATGGGTAACCTTTTAGCGGCCAATGGTATTTCTTAGCGTACTCTAAAGCTTTGGGTCTCCTTGTCGGACCTTCCGGAAAGGAGATTTATACCGACACCTAGTGGTTTGGAAAATCCATAACCACTTCTACGTCGGCATATCCTCAAGCGAATGCTGATGGACTGGTTAGGAATTTTCAAACCACTTTCGCTTGAGTATATAGGCTGGTAAGGGTAAGGGGCAGGCCGCTTGGGTTTGCCCTTTTTTCTTCGGCCGGAGTTTGGTAAATTTGATCTTCCCATCGAGAGCGCCCCCAAAGGAAGATGTGATGGAGAAGAAGTTGTGTTTGGAATGCGGGGAAACCATCAGTGGCCGGGCGGACAAGAAATTCTGCTCCGACGATTGTCGCAGTACCTTCAATAACCGGCAAAACCGCGAAAAAGACCGGATCGTACGCCGTATCAACGCGCAGCTACGGCACAATCGCCGGGTTCTGGCGGAACTGAATCCCTCCGGTAAGACCATCGTCCGAGAGGAGACCCTGCGCACCAAAGGGTTCCACTTCGATTATTTTACCCACCAATATACGACCCGTCTCGGGCGGATCTATCACCTGTGCTACGACCAGGGCTATCTGCTGTTGCCGGAGGGCCAATACCTGCTGACGCGCTGGGAAGCAGACGATTAGGTGAAAAGCC
>JAGQXA010000016.1 GCA_020436865.1 Saprospiraceae bacterium
CACCCCGTGCCGCGCCGCCATCACCGAGGCCCAGACCTGGGCGAACTGACTACGCCGCGAATTATGGGTGCAGATAAAAACGAGAGGTATGGTCTTCTTTTTTTTCATTTTTTCTGAAAGGTAGGCCGCCAGATCGCCCAGCACCCTCCTTCTCTCTTCCGGGATGACCGCCTCTTCGGGCAGGTCTCGAAGGTATTCGATCAGAGCCGGCATCAAGTCCATCCGAAGTTTTTCGCAATAGTAGTCGTAATATCGCAATATTGCAATGATCGCCCCCTCTCCCTTTCAACCTTTGTATCCCTTGCACCCTTTCGCCTCCATTTTACAATTATTTCATCGACCGCATTCCCGAAAGAAGGCGCTTTGCCCTACCTTTACCCAATACCTATCGTTTACCAAAAATCCGCGTTTTATGAAAAAGACTTACTCCCTGTTAACCGCCATCCTGCTGTTTGCGGCCGGTCTGACCGCTCAAGACCATTTCGTAACGGCATCGGGCTTTTCCTTTACCCCTCAAAACCTGACCATCAATCTTGGCGAAACCGTGCAATGGGATAACTCCAGCGGCATCCACAATGTCAACGGCTCCCAAGCGACTTACCCGGGTAATCCGGAAGGTTTCTTCAGTGGATCGCCGGCCAACGCCCCCTGGAGCTTTTCCCATACCTTCAATACCCCTGGCGTCTACAACTACCAATGCGACCAGCACGTAGGCCTGGGCATGACCGGCACCATCACCGTGATGGGCGGCGGCGGCGCCTCCGACCTGGTGCTGACCGCCGTGTTCGACGGCCCCCTGACCGGCGGCCTGCCGAAAGGGATCGAGATCTACGTGATCAACGACATCCCCGACCTGAGCATCTACGGCGTGGGCTCGGCCAATAACGGACAAGGCACCGACGGCGAGGAGTTCACCTTTCCGGCTGTGGCCGCCACCGCGGGCGATTACCTCTACATCACGCAAGACAGCGCCGGCTTCGCCGACTATTTCGGGTTCAATGCCGACTACCCCGATCCGGCCGGCAACTCCGTCAATATCAACGGCGACGACGCCATCGAACTGTTCATGAACGGGTCAGTGGTCGACATCTTCGGCGACATTAACGTCGACGGCACGGGCACCGCCTGGGAGTATATGGACGGCTGGGCCTATCGCGTCAATGGCACGGGCCCCGACGGCTCGACCTTCGTGCAGAACAACTGGCTCTACAGCGGCATCGACGTGCTCGACAACTCGACGACCAACGGCAACGCCAGTCTGCCGATTCCGATCGGCACCTATTCCACCACGCCCGGGCAAGACCTCAACGCCAACGACGACAATGTGTCCACCGACATCAACGAGGCCGTCACCTTCGACGTGACCGGCAACGACTTCCTGCCCAACGGCATGGGCACGGTGACCATTTTGGAAGATGTCGCCAACGGGATGACCTCCTCCGACGGATCGGGAGAGATCACTTATACCCCGAGTACCGACTTCTGCGGTAGCGACCAATTGGTGTACGAGATCTGCGACAACACCATTCCGAGCTGCGATACCGCCACCGTCCACATTACCGTAAACTGCCCGGTCGACTACCCGGCCTACAACATCGATGTAGTGACCACGGTCGACGCCAACGGAGCGCCCGACTCACTGGGCCGCACCTGCCAGCTCCAGGGGATCGTGTACGGGGTCGATCTGCAACCCAACAACCCCGTACAGTTCACCCTGATCGACGCCACGGGCGGCATCGCGCTGTTCAGCAACAACAACTTCGGCTACACGGTCGAGGAAGGCGACGAAGTGATCGTACAAGGCACGATCAGCACCTTCAACTGCCTGACGCAGATCACTCCCGACACGCTCTGGGAAGTGTCGCAAGGCAACGCACTGGTCGATCCGGTGATCATCGACGTGCCGCTCGACGAAAGTCACGAATCGGAACTGATCCGCATCAACGGCGTGGAGATCCTGGACCCCAGCCAGTGGAACAACCAAACGCCGGGCTTTAACGTCGTGATCGAAGCTGGGAACGGCACGACCTACGAGCTGCGCATCGACGCCGATACCGACATCTTCGGCAGCGATCCGCCCGAGGGCGTCTTCGACGTGATCGGCATCGGCGGTCAGTTCGACAATAGCGGTCCGTGCGACCAGGGCTACCAGTTCCTCCCCCGTTACCGGGAAGACTTTATCGGCGTGGTCCTGGATGCCGATGAGGTCAGCCTCGGGCAACACATTCGCCTGGCGCCGAACCCGACCGACGG
>JAGQXA010000817.1 GCA_020436865.1 Saprospiraceae bacterium
AGTCCTTCGTCTCTAGACACCTTGGGCTCCCACCCCAGGATCTCCCGCGCCTTGGTGATGTCGGGCTGCCGGACCTTCGGGTCGTCGACCGGCAAGGGCATATAGACCAGGCGGGCCTTCGGATTGCCGACCAGTTCCAGGATCTCCTCGCCAAACTCCTTGATCGTGATCTCGTCGGGATTGCCGATGTTGACCGGCTGGGCATGATCGCTCAGCAAGAGGCGGTAGATGCCTTCCACCAGATCGTCCACATAGCAAAATGAACGGGTCTGCGAGCCGTCGCCGAACACCGTGAGCCCTTCGCCTCTGATCGCCTGGGAAAAGAAGGCCGGTAGTACCCGGCCGTCCTCGACGCGCATACGAGGCCCGAACGTATTGAAGATCCGCACGATCCGGGTTTCCACTCCGTGAAAATTGTGGTACGCCATGGTAATGGCCTCCAGGAAGCGCTTGGCTTCGTCGTACACGCCACGCGGCCCGACCGGATTGACATTACCCCAATAGCTTTCGGGTTGCGGATGCAGAAGCGGATCGCCATACACTTCCGAAGTGGAAGCCACCAAGATGCGCGCGTTCTTGGCCTTGGCCAGCCCTAACAGGTTATGCGTGCCCAGGGCGCCTACCTTCAGCGTTTGTATGGGCATCTTGAGGTAGTCGATCGGACTGGCCGGCGAAGCAAAATGCAGGATATAGTCGAGTTCGCCGGGTATGTGTACGAACTTGGTCACATCGTGGTGGTAGTATTCGAACTCCTTCCGCGGAAACAGGTGCTCGATGTTGGTCAGATCGCCTGTGAGGAGGTTGTCCATGGCGATCACCTGAAATCCTTCGAGGATGAATCGGTCGCATAAATGCGAACCTAAGAATCCGGCTGCGCCGGTAATGAGCACTCGTTTCACGCTTGCAGGGCTTTTTTAAGTTGGTAAATGATCTCGTCTTGTATCTCCGGATTCAGTTCGGAGTGCATCGGCAACGACAGCACTTCTTCCGCCAATCGCTCGGTGACCGGGAACTGCCCCTCCTGAAACCCATAGCTGCGGTAGGCCTGCTGGAGATGAAGCGGCACCGGGTAGTAGATCGCCGAGGCCACGCCTACCTCATCCAATCGGGCTTTTATCTCGTCGCGCCCTTCAAACAGGCGCAAGGTGTACTGGTGAAAAACGTGGTCGGAATGCGGTGTGCGGTGCGGCGTCTGTAGCCCTGCCTGCTCAGCCAGTCGCTCGTCGTAGTAGGCGGCAGCGGCCTGCCGGCGCCGGTTGAAGTCGTCGAGATGGCGAAGTTTGATGTCGAGCACCGTGGCCTGTAAGGTGTCGAGACGCGAGTTGACCCCGATCATGTCGTGGTAATAGCGACGTTTCATCCCGTGGTTGACGATCATCTGGATGCGGCGACCGAATTCGTCGTCGTTGGTGAACAGGGCCCCGGCATCTCCGTAGGCGCCCAGATTTTTCGAAGGAAAAAAGGAGGTGCAGCCGATATGGCCGATCGCACCGAGCCGGGCCTGCCGGCCCCCGGACATAAAGCCGGTCGCACCGATCGATTGGGCGTTATCTTCGACGACGTACAATCCGTGCTTTTCTGCAAAGGCCATCACCGCCGTCATATCGAC